>NZ_JBQOUY010000020.1:0-40776 GCF_052216985.1 Acidaminococcus nyctereutis | reverse complement strand
CTCACCCGTTCGCCACTAAGAACATTCCGAAGAAAGTTCTCCGTTCGACTTGCATGTGTTAAGCACGCCGCCAGCGTTCGTCCTGAGCCAGGATCAAACTCTCCAAAATAGAGTATTTTGAAGAGCCTCATGGCTCTTGAAAAACTAGCTTTGATTTTTTAACCTGGTTATCATCCAGGTGACTCGATCTCATCACCGTAAAGGTGACTTGACCCGCACATCTGTCAACAATATTCAGTTTTCAGGGTTCTAACCTTGCTGTTTTATAACAGCTTAATTATATTAACAAATCATTTGGAATTTGTCAACAACTTTTTTCTTTGTCGGTGAATTCCTCTGACTTGTCTGCTTCCTCAAAGAGAAAGCTTGTATATAATATCAAACCTTCTCTTTGCTGTCAACAGTTTTTTTCACCCAAACGGCTAGTTTTGCATGAGGTCCGGCCAGCGGCACTTGGTCCCACTCTTCCGGGGAGAACCAGGCCCAGTCCGGACTTTCCTCCGGGCAGCACCCTTCTGTCATCTTCCAGGCGGTCATATGCCAGATCTGGTGGGTAAACACGTGCTTGTGGTGCCATAGTTCCTGTCCCGCTGCCGTCCCCAGCTGCTGTTCCAGTCCCGCCCGGGCTCTGTCCGGATCCGGATCCAATACCATAGGAAATTCCCACATGGACGCCAGCATCCCCTTGGACGGCCGTTTGTGGAGCAGATACCGCTTCTCCCGGCACACCAGGGCGCAGGCGGCTGCCAGTTCCTTCTGGACGGCTTTGGGCCTACGCACCGGAAGGTTTTCCGTCTTGTTCTCTTTCAGAGCCTGGCAGTCGTCTGTTAAGGGACATTCTCCGCACCGGGGATGTTTAGGGATACACACTTCCGCCCCCAGATCCATCATAGCTTCGTTGAAATCTCCCGGCCGGTTCCCGGGAACAGCCTCTTCTGCCAAGGCCGTGATGGTTTTCTTCCCTTTGGTCCCGGTAATATCTTCTTCCACTCCGTAAAGGCGGGCCAGCACCCGGAGCAGGTTCCCATCCACGGCCGGCGTCGGCTGTCCAAAGGCCATGGAAAGGATGGCCCCTACCGTATAGGGTCCGATTCCCGGCAGGGCGGCCAGGGCTTTTTTCTCTGCAGGCATCCGTCCGTCCCATTCCGCCATAACCTGCCGGGCCGCTTTATGCAGATTCCGTGCCCGGCTGTAATACCCCAGTCCCTGCCAGGCTCGGAGCACTTGTTCTTCAGGAGCCTGGGCCAGATCTTTGATCGTAGGGAACTGTTCCATCCAGCGGCAGAAATATTCCTTGACGGTCTCTGTCCGTGTCTGCTGGAGCATGATTTCCGACACCCAGACATGGTAGGGATTCCGAGGATGGCTTTCCCGCCAAGGCAATTCCCTCCGATTTTCATCGAACCATGCCAGCAGCCTGGCTGGCCAATTATTTTTTCCCATCCAGATGGACCTCCTGAAACAAAGAGCGGAGCACATGGTCGCCGTCCACATCGAAAAGGATCGTCCCCCGCAGCTGCTTTCCGCTGAGTAGCTGCGGCAGCCAGACCCGGTCCGCTTCCCACATCTCCTGATAGGGCAATTCCTCCAGGGAAAACCAGCAAGGTTCCATTTCCTCTGACAGGGTGGGGACGCCTTCCCATTTCCGGACGAAATAGACCATACCGCCATGGGACCAGTTTCCATCAGAGGGCTGGTCAAAATAAAGATCAGCCACTAAATCCAGATCTTCCGGGCGCACCCGGATTCCACTTTCTTCCTGCAATTCCCGTACAGCGCACTGCCGCATGGTTTCTCCCGGTTCGATTTTTCCCCCGAACCCATTCCACTTCCCCACACCCATGCCCCGGCGTTTCCGGCCCAGGAGCACCCTTCCTTTTTCGTCCAACAGGTAGACCAAAGATGTGTCCCTCATTTTGTCAGCACCGCTTCCACCAGGGCTTTCAGGAATCGGAATCGAGGTTCCAGGCTGCTGATCTCTCCATATTCTGTCACAGCATGCCCGTTCCCGCCGACGGGCCCCAGACCGTCCAGCGTAGGAATCCCCAATGCAGAGGTAAAGTTTCCATCACTGCCGCCCCCGGCAGCCTGCCACTGGAAAGCGATGCCTTCTTTCCGTCCCACTTCTTCCGCCAGCTTGCAGAAAGCCAGGGATTTTTCAGTAGGCATCATAGGAGGCCGCGCCATTTTCCCTTCTACCTGTACTTTTACCCGAGGATCGAAAGGATGGGCTTCCAGGTCCCGGATAGCCTGCTCGATCCGTTCCCATTCGCTGACCTTTTCAATCCGTACATCGATGACGCAGCGGCACTGGGCGGCTACCACATTGGGAGCCGTTCCGCCCTGGACCAACCCGATATTTACGGTTGTCCCGGCTTCTGGATTTCCCAGCCCGATGATTTTTTCTCCCCAGAGGATGAATTCATTGATGGCGCTGGCTCCTTTGTCCGGATTCACCCCTGCATGGGAAGCGATTCCGGTAAAAGTCAAGGTATACTTGCAGATTCCTTTCCGCTGGTTCACTAGATCTCCATTGGGCCGGGCACTTTCCATGATCAGGGCATGATCCGCCTTCTTGGCTTCCCGTTCGATGACCGGACGGGAATAACGGGATCCGATTTCTTCATCAGGATTGAACAACAGGCAAACGCTGCCCTGCACCTTTTCAGAGCTGAGTGCTTCTGCCAGATAGATCATGAACAGATCCCCGCATTTCATATCCGCTGAACCAGGTCCTTTATAATGGTCCCCCTCCAGGGAAAAAGGCCGTTCTTGCACAGTTCCTACTGGAAAGACCGTGTCCATATGGCCCAGGAGGATCACATCATAATGATCCGGGTTCCCCCAGACTGCTTTCAAGCAGGGTCCCACAGACTCCCCCACAGAGATCAGTTCCGTCCTCCAGCCTGCCTGATCCAGCCGCTTCCGGAGCCATTCCGCCACTCGGGCAGTTCCTTCCGGAAAGGTACTGAAGGATTCCATATTGACCAAGGTCTCCAGGTCTTCCAAATAATTTTTCACTGCAAAAGCCATGTCGATTCCTCCTTTTGCCGGCCAAAAGGCCAGTGTGCTGGGTTTCTTTTATTATACAGGAAAAATGTGAATTTTTCTTTCTCATATGGTATACTGTATTTGCAATGAGTATTCTCAGCGATGTAAATCCAATTGCTGGAGATGCTCTTTTTTGTTATCCAAATTCAGAGTAGTGATCTTTTTGCCTGCAACCAAAAAAGAAGAAATCATTTTCACCTGTATGATGGCCTTTGGGATGGTCATGGGCATGTCCTCGTACAACGCCCTGTGGAATCTGGGCTGGCAGGGCCCCTGGTTCCAAGCAGCCCTTCACAATATGCTCCGGGAGTACTGGGTGGCTCTGCCCGTAGCCTATTTCATCGGCAGTCCCTTGGCTTTCCGGCTGGCCCGGAGATACTGGCACCAGAAAAAGACGTTCCCCATCGGCATGGGGATCGCTACGCCCTTGGTGATGGTGCCCATGATGACTACGCTGATCCATTTCCTTTTCCTCCACACCACAGCTCCCCAGATCCTTTTCCCGGCCTATCTCCGCAATTATTTGTTTGCCTGGCCGCTCCAGCTGCTCCTGGTAGGGCCTCTGATTCGTTTTCTTTTCCGCCGGCTGATGGCTGCCGGAAAGTAAGTGAAAAAAGGCTGTGAAAGTGACCGACGTTTCCTGTCGGCCATTCTTTCACAGCCTTCTTTATGATTTCATTGCGTGATTTTCTCGACCACCCACATCAGCCCGGCCACGATCAAAATAAAGAGCAGCAAGGCCCGTGACCGGTCCTTGATGTCGAACCGGGTCTTGGGACGGTGGAGAAATTCTACAAATCCTCTCCATTTCTGCCGGAGAGTGGGCTTTGGCACTTCATTCATAACGCAGGGCGTCGATGGGGTCCAAGAGCGCTGCCTTTTTGGCCGGATACAGGCCAAAGAACAGACCGATGCCCACAGAGAACACCACGGAAATAATAGTAGCCAGTACAGAGACCACAATGGGCCAGCCGATGATCTTGGCGGCGATCACAGAGACCACCGTCCCCAGGATCATGCCGGTGGTGCCCCCAGTGACCCCGATCACCATGGATTCCACCAGGAACTGGAGTAGGATGTCGTGATAGGTGGCACCTAAAGCTTTTCGGATTCCGATTTCCCTTGTCCGTTCCGTCACCGAGACCAGCATGATGTTCATGATGCCGATGCCCCCTACCAGCAGACTGATCCCGGCCACAATGGCCAGCAGCAGGGTAATGGACCCAGTAGTCTCCTGGGCGGTCTTGATGATTTCCGTCAGATCCCGGACGGAGAAGTCGTCATCCGTCCCTGCCTTGATCTTGTGCCGGATCCGGAGCAGGGTCACCACATCGGACTGGACCTGGGACACGGTATTTTCGTTTTCGCACTGGATGGTGATGTTTCGGATATAGGTGAGCCCCATGAGCCGCTGCATGGCAGTGGTCAAAGGGACGAATACAATATCATCCTGGTCCTGCCCCATGGCGGACTGTCCCTTGGAAGCTAGGACGCCGATCACCGTAAAGGGAGCTTTGTTGATCCGCATGATTTGTCCCACGGCATTTCCGTCCGGGAACAGGGTGTCCGCCACGGTCTTCCCGATGACACAGACCCGCTGCCGGCTGTTCATGTCCCGCTGGCTGTACATCCGTCCCTGTTCGATAGAATAGCTCCGGATGGACAGGATATTGGGGGTGACCCCTTGGACCTGGGAGGTCCAGTTCTGGTTCCCGGCTACCAGCTGGTAGCTGTTCTGGACTCCAGGTGCCACATATTTGATGCCCTCCACATTTTTCTCGATGGCTTTGGCATCCTCATAAGTCAGTTTGGCCCCGCTGCCGCTGGCGATTCTCTGGCCATTGGCCGTCCGGCCACCGCTCATGACGATCAGCAGGTTGCTGCCCATGCTGGAAATATTTTCTTTGACCTTTTCCTGCATCCCCAGGCCCAGGGACACCATGGCGATCACGGCGCCCACCCCGATGATGATGCCCAGCATGGTCAGGAAGGTCCGGATCTTATTGGCCAGCATACCTTCAAAGGCCATTTTCACACATTCTCTAAACAACCACCTGGCCTCCTCCCTCTTTTTCTTCCGTCAGCCGGCCGTCCCGCATCACCAGGATCCGCTGGGTCATGGCTGCCAGTTCCGGTTCGTGGGTGACCATGATCACCGTTTTCCCCTCCTGGTTCAGCTTCTCGAAGATGTCAATGATTTCCAGGGTAGACTTAGTGTCTAGGTTCCCAGTGGGTTCATCAGCCATGATGATGGCCGGATTGTTGATGAGAGCCCGGGCAATGGCCACCCGCTGCCGCTGGCCCCCGGACATTTCGTTGGGCTTGTGGTACATCCGTGTCCCCAGCCCCACATCGGTCAAGGCCCGTTCCGCCCGTTTCGTCCGCTCTTCCAGGTTCACCCCGGCGTAAATCAGGGGCAGGGCCACGTTTTCCACCGCCGTCAGCCGGCTCAGCAGATTGAAGCTCTGGAACACGAACCCGATCCGCCGGTTCCGGGTCCGGGCCAGTTCATCGTCCGTATAATTGGCAATGTTCTTCCCTTCCAGGAAGTATTCCCCTGAGGTGGGCCGGTCCAGACAGCCTAAGATATTCATCATGGTGGATTTCCCGCTGCCGGAAGGCCCGACGATGGAAGTGAATTTTCCCTGTTCGAAATTCACCGTCACATGGTTCAGGGCATAGACGATAGTATCTCCCATCTGGTAGCTTTTTACGATATCTTTCAGTTCGATGACGTTCATGGCTTGGTCCCTCCCATCCTTAGATCGGAGGCCCCATCCGTCTATTGGTATTGCCCGTAGCTTTCGTGGTCTTCACTACCAGTTCCTCGCCCAGCTGGAGATCACCCTGGACAGCCACCCGGTCTTCCCCTGTGAGCAGGACTTTCACAGGGACTCTCCGCGTCGTATTCGTGGCTTTGTCATAGACCAGCACGTACTTTTCCCCATTTTCCGTATGGATACACTTGTTGGATACGGTCAGGGCATCCTGGATTTCATCCACGATCACATTGGCCCGGGCGGTCATGGTAGGCAGCAGCTTCCCTTCGGAATTTTCCACATCCACATAGCAGGTATAGTAGTTTACGTTGTTAGTGGTAGTGGCACTGCGGCCGATCAAAGTAATGACGCCTTTGAAAGTTTCGTTGGGATAGGCATCCACGGTGAATTCCACGGTCTGGCCCTGTTTGATCTGGCCGATATCCGATTCATCCACCATCAGGTAGATCTGCATCTTGTCCAGGTTGGCCACACTCATCAATACCTGCGGTGTGGAAATACCGGAGGATACGGTCTGCCCCACCGGGGTAGGCTTGCCGATTACATAGCCGTCAATGGGCGTGCTGATCACCGTATCGTTCACGTTGGACGTGGCCTGTTCGTATTCAGCCTTGGCCACCCGGTAATTGGCCTCTGCGGTATCGAATACGCTCTGGGCAATGGCCCCCTGCTCAAGCAGGGCCTGATCCCGTTCGTACGTGGCCTGTTTGTCCACTAGGGCTGCCCGTTTCATTTCCTGGGTAGCCTTCAGGGATGTATCATCCAGTTTCACCAGGGCCTGCCCGGCGGTCACATGCTGGTTTTCCGTCACATAGACCTGGACGATACGCCCGGTGATCTTGGAGTTGATATCTACGTTGTCCAGGGCTTTCAGAGCCCCGGTAGCGGAAATGGTCTTCCGCAGATTCCCCCGCTGCACTGCATCGGTCCGGGTAGCTGCCACAGCCTCCTGGGTCTTTTTCACCTGATAGTATTTGTAGCCGCCGGCCCCGCCGGCAAGCAGGACCGCCAGGACAATCAGCAGCACTTTATGTTTCTGCACGATGTTCACGCTGTCTTCCCTCCATCATCTTCCTGCTGCAGCAGGAAAAAATACGGATGTACAGAGAATGGTCTCTCCCTACATCCGTTCCCTCATTCTCTTATCATTGGAATGATTGTAATCGAGAAAAATGAACTCTCCATGAAAAGACTCTAAACAACTTTGTGATTTTACCTGTCCCGTCACTTCCGCACCTGGCCATTGCCGTTGACCAAATATTTAGTGGTGGTCAGTTCCGGCAGGGCCATAGGTCCTCTGGCATGGAGTTTCTGGGTACTGATACCGATTTCCGCTCCGAAGCCGAATTCAAACCCATCGGTGAACCGGGTGGACGCATTCACATAGACGGCCGCTGCATCTACCAGCTGCTGGAATTTCCGGGCATTTTCATAGTTATCCGTCACAATGGCTTCCGAATGGCCGGTGCTGTACCGGCGGATATGGGCCACCGCTTCTTCCAAGCTGTCCACCACTTTCACGGAAAGACGCAGATCCCCATATTCCGTGGCCCAGTCCTCTTCCGTAGCCGGCTGCACATCACAGCTGTAGCTCTGGGTCCTGGCATCCCCCAGGATGGTCACATGGGCTTTTTTATAAGCATCCAGCATAGCCGGCAGGAACGCATCTGCGATATCTTTGTGGACCAGCAGGGTTTCCATGGCATTGCAGGTAGACGGCCGGTTCACCTTGGCATTCATGGCGATGTCCACCGCCATGGGCACATTGGCATAGGCATCCACATAGGTATGGCAGACCCCGGCACCGGTTTCGATCACCGGCACGGAAGCATTGTGGACCACATTCTTGATGAGGCCGGCTCCGCCTCGGGGGATCACTACATCTACCAGCCCTTCCAGATGGATCAGTTCGTCCACCGCAGCCCGATCCGGCACATTGACGAACTGGACAGCTCCCTGGGGCAGGCCAGCCTTCTCTCCGTAAGCAATCAGTACATCGCTGACCGCCTTGTTGGAATGGAGAGCTTCCCGTCCCCCTTTCAGGATCACGGCGTTCCCGCTTTTCATGCACAGAGCAATGGCATCAGCGGTCACGTTGGGACGGGCTTCATAGATGATGCCGATGACGCCCAGCGGTACGGAGATTTTCGTGATGGTCAGTCCGTTGGGCAAGTTGGCCCCGCTGAGGATCCGCCCCACCGGATCCGGGAGCCCGGCCACCTGGCGGATGCCTTCGGCCATTTGGGCAAGCCGGTCATGGGTCAGCAGCAGACGGTCCAGGAGAGAATCCCGGAGACCGTTCTTCCGGCCTTCTTCCATATCCACGGCGTTGGCTTCCAGGATGGTTTTTTCTTCCGCCAGGAGCCCATCTGCCATGCTTTCCAGGATTTCATTCTTCACACGGGTATTCAGGATGCCCAGTTCCAGAGAAGCTCTTTTAGCCGCTTCTCCCTGGGTCCGTACCATTCCCACTTCGTACATGGTTTCCGCCCCCTTACAGCACCACCAGGTTGTCCCGGTGGATGGCTTCATCATAATGTTTATAGCCGATCTTTTCTTCGATCTGGCTGGTTTTGCAGCCCTTGATCAGATCCAGGTCTTCTGCATTGTAATTGGTCATGCCCCGAGCCAGTTCATGGCCCTCTTGATCCAGGACGCTGACCGTATCTCCACTGTCAAAATCCCCTTCCACCCGGAGAATCCCCACTGGAAGGATGCTGCAGCTCCCTTTTTGCCGCAGGGCCTTTGCCAGCCCTGCATCTACGATCAGTTTGCCGCTGATCTTAGAGCCGAAGGCCAGCCACTGATTCCGGAACCGGAGATGGTTCTCCCGAGGGACGAACAAGGTTCCCACCGGTTCTCCCCTCATGATCCTGCGCAGGATCTCCAGATCCTCTCCATTGGCGATGATCAGGGCGATCCCGGCGCTCATGGCATTTTTGGCTGCCTGGAGCTTGGTGAGCATGCCTCCTGTGGCGTTTTTCGATCCAGCACCTCCAGCAGTGGCCTCGATAGCTGGAGTCACTTCTTCCACCACAGAAACCAATTTGGCTTCTGGATGGGTCTTGGGATTGGCGGTATACAGGCCGTTGATATCTGACAGCAGGATGTCCAAGTCCGCATCGGCCAGACTGGCCACCAGAGCGGACAGGTTGTCATTGTCCCCGATCTTGAATTCATCGATGGCCACCACATCATTTTCGTTGATGATAGGGATCACTCCCCAGGAAATCATTTCCTGGAGCGCATTCCGGGCGTTGGCATAGCTGTGCCGGTTCACCATATCCGCTTTGGTCAGGAGGACCTGGGCCACCACCTGGCCGTATTCTCCGAAAAGCCGTTCATAGATATGCATCAGAATACCCTGCCCCACGGCGGCACAGGCCTGCTTCCCCGGAATGGTGGAAGGCTTGGCCTCCAATCCCATTCGGCCTACCCCGGCGGCCCCAGCGCCGGAAGACACCAGGATCATTTCCTTTCCCTGGTTCTGGAGATCCGTCATGATCCGGGCCAGCTTTTCGATTTTCTCATAGTTGATCTTCCCGTTGGAATAGGTAATGGTACTGGTCCCTACTTTCACAACCACCCGTTTGGCCTGTGCAATTTTCGTGCGTTCCATACAATCAACCCCTCACAGCAATATAGATGACCGATGGTTTTCCTGGATGCCTGTCCGGTTCCAGTTCATTGTTCCTGATAATCGAAGACCATGTCTCCGATCTTGACGGACTGGCCTTCCTGGATGCCCTTTTCCTTCAGGGCTTTCTCGATGCCCAGCCGCCGCCAGATCAATTGGAACCGATAGACTGCCTCTTCATTGTCAAAATTGGTCATGGCCACCAGCCGTTCGATATTCTTGCCCTTCACTTCGAAATCTGCATCCTCACTGTCCGTCAGGATGGTGAAGGAATCCGGATCCGCTTCTTCCACCTTTCCGATGTCGATGACTTCCTCTTCTGCCGGAGCCTTCTGAAGCATCTCATAAGCCTTCCACATGATTTCTCGGAGTCCCTGGCCCGTAGCCGCTGAAGCTTTCATGATGGGATATCCTTGGGAAGTGACATACGCTTCCAGCTTTTTGAAATTCTCTTCCGCATCGGGCAGATCCATTTTGTTGGCTACCACCAACATGGGCCGTTTTGCCAGTTTTTCGCTGTACAGCACCAGTTCTTCATTGATTTTCTTGAAATCTTCCACCGGATCCCGGCCTTCGCAGCCGCTCACATCCACCACGTGGAGGATCACCCGGGTCCGTTCGATATGCCGGAGGAAGTCATGGCCGAGGCCCACTCCCTGAGAAGCCCCTTCGATGAGGCCGGGCAGATCTGCCAACACAAAGCTGGTTTCTGCATCCAGACGGACTACGCCCAAGACCGGAGTCAGAGTCGTAAAATGGTAGGCGGCTACTTCCGGACGGGCCGCGGAAACCCGGGCCACGATGCTGGATTTCCCTACACTGGGATACCCGACCATCCCTACATCCGCCAACATCTTTAGTTCCAGCCGGAGCCATCCCTTGGTCCCCGGTTCACCTTTTTCCGCAAAAGTGACTCCCTGCTTGGTACTGGTCACATAGCAGGCATTTCCCTTGCCGCCCCGGCCGCCCCGGGCAGCCACAAACTGATCCCCCGGATGGGCCAGATCCGCCAGAGCCACACCGGTGGCGTCGTCATAGACCACCGTTCCCAAAGGGACCTTTACTTCCACATTGGGAGCTTTGGCCCCGGTACAGTTCTTGGCCGCTCCGTTGCCACCCCGCTGGGCCACGAATTTCCGCTTGTACCGGAAATCCACCAAGGTATTCAGATCTTTGTCCGCCACCAGGACCACGGAGCCGCCTCGGCCTCCGTTGCCCCCATCCGGTCCCCCGCAGGCCACATATTTCTCTCTCCGGAAACTGGAGGCACCGTCGCCTCCGGATCCGGCTTCTACATAGATCCTTGCTTTATCTGTAAACAGCATGTTACACCTTTGCCTTTCTTTCTATAAAAGCTGCAATTGATTAATATCTTATTATATAATATAAGGGCTGAAATGCCTAGTCTCTCCTGAGCCTGGCCTGCGGGAATTTCTGCGGTCCCTGCTGTTTTTTTCAAAAATAGCTTGACATCCCATCCTGATTCCCGTATAATAATGACTGTTCGGTAATGACTCCGTAGCTCAGCTGGATAGAGCGTTTGGCTACGAACCAAAAGGTCGAGTGTTCGAATCACTCCGGGGCCACCAATGAAATGTACAGAAGCTGTTGCAGATGCAACAGCTTCTTTTTTTGTGCCGTGCCATTTGATACAGAAAGTGTAATGCTTTTCGTCACTTTCTGATTTTTCTTGCATATTTTCCAAAAAATGCTATGATAGAGCCAAGAAAGGGGATCCAATCAGAGACAGGGAAAGGTTGGATTTTCCGCAAGACAGGAGGGGTTTCCAATGGGCCTAGATAAAAAGATCGCGAAAGCAATCGTTGCCGGATTGGTTGTTGCTTCCTCTTTTGGTACAGTCGTTCCCGCAATGGCTGCATCAGCCGTGAAAGGTACCATTGCCAGCAAACAGGCTGCGATTGATGCTGCAGCGAAAGTCGTACCGCCTGAAGCGGTGCTGACAAGTGCGAAGACGGATGATGCAAAATTTGATCTGGAGTACCTGGTTCCCGATACTCTGCAGCGGTATGAGATTGTTGTAGACCGGGCCACCAGCAAAGTACAGAGTGCCGTCATCAAGACGTCCAATTATCCCGGATCCGTTACGGTGAGCAAAACGGAAGCTGATGTGAAAGGAACCATATTGGCAGACTATCCGGATGCCAAAAATATTGTGGTCACGAAATATACAGACGATAAAAGCGGTACACCGTTTGTGATTTACAAAGCCACTTTCGAAACTGCGACCCTGACAGGGACCGCACTTTTGAATCCGGCAACTGCGTTGATCGGTTATCAGGAATTGAAATTCAAGTAAGTCAATTGATTTTTGGGGTGAGTCCAAAATACAATTGAGTTTGCAAGAATCCCATACAATTGAATATCGTTGATCCCAGGAGTGGCAAGCTGGCTCCTGGGATTGTTTTTTTATAACAAGGTTTCTGCGCTTTTTCTTGCTTTTTTCTGTTCCACACGATACAATATCCATAATCTGCTCCCTGCGTACAAGGTGGACCGAGTACTAAGGCAGTACAGGAACGAATCACAGGGAGAGCTACGGCCTTTTTCAGGCTGGGCTCTCCTTTTTATTTCAGAGGGAGCGAAGGGGAGGAAAAATGACCATACCGTACAATCCTGCATCTCCGAAAGCAGATGAATTCATCAACCATCAGGAAATCCTGGATACACTGGCCTTTGCAGACGAACGCAGCCAGGATCTGGACTACTGCCGGAGCCTTCTGGAAAAGGCCCGGACCCTGCAGGGGCTCACCCACCGGGAAGCTTCCGTGCTCCTGGCCTGTGAAGACCCCTCCATCCTGGAAGGGATCTACGACCTGGCCCGGGAAATCAAGGACAAGATCTACGGCCAGCGGATCGTGCTCTTTGCCCCTCTGTATCTGTCCAACTACTGCGTCAACGGCTGTGTATACTGTCCCTACCACATGAAGAACAAGCACATTGCCCGGAAGAAACTCACCCAGGATGAAATCCGCAAAGAAGTCATCGCCCTCCAGGACATGGGACACAAGCGGCTGGCCCTGGAAGCCGGAGAAGATCCGGTGAACAACCCCATTGACTATATCCTGGAATGCATCCACACCATCTACAGCATCAAACACAAAAACGGCGCCATCCGCCGAGTGAACGTGAACATCGCCGCCACCACTGTGGAAAACTACCGGAAACTGAAGGAAGCCGGCATCGGCACCTATATCCTGTTCCAGGAAACCTACCACAAAGAAAACTACGAAAAGCTCCATCCTACTGGACCCAAACATGACTATGCCTACCATACAGAAGCCATGGACCGGGCCATGGAAGGAGGTATCGATGACGTGGGCGTGGGGGTGCTGTTCGGCTTGAACATGTACCGATATGATTTTGCCGGTATCCTGATGCACAAAGAACACCTGGAAGCCATGTTCGGCGTAGGCCCCCACACCATCAGTGTGCCCCGGATCCGTCCCGCTGATGATATTTCCGTCCAGTCCTTCCCCAATGCCATTTCCGATGCCATGTTCAAGAAGATCGTAGCCATCCTGCGGATCACCGTCCCCTACACAGGGATTATCATTTCTACCCGGGAATCTGCTGCCACCCGGAAGGCCGTGTTGGAAGTAGGAGTTTCCCAGATCAGCGGTGCGTCCCGGACCAGCGTGGGAGGCTATGCGGAAGAGGAAGAAGAGGATTCCGCCCAGTTTGAAGTCAGCGACAACCGGACCCTGGACCAAGTGATCAACTGGCTCCTCACCGACGGGTACATCCCCAGCTTCTGTACCGCCTGCTACCGGGCCGGCCGTACCGGAGACCGGTTCATGAGCCTGGCCAAGACGGGAGAGATCTCCAACTGCTGCCAGCCCAACGCCCTGCTGACCCTTCGGGAATACCTGGATGACTACGCCTCCCAGGAAACCCGGGTTAAAGGCATGGAAGCCATCCGGCGGGAGCTGGACAATATCCCCAACCCGAAAGTCCGCACCACTTGTGAGACCTATCTCCAGAAGATCGATGGAGGAGAACGGGATTTCCGGTTCTGATGATAAAGGGGGTGTTGCACGTGTGAAAATCACACACGCGCAACACCCCCTTTTTTACCAGCTCCTGCTAGAACCCCCTCCGCCTCCAGATCCTCCGCCGTAGCTTCCGCCGCCAAAGCCGCCTCCTCCAAAGCCACCTCCACGGCCGCCGCCCCGGAAGAAGAACAGATAGAACAGCAGGCGGAACAGGGCTCCTCCCAGAAGGATCCGGTCCAGCAGGAACAGCACCAGGAGTCCCAGCAGCCCGACCCCTGCCATAAGAGGCGATAGGGTCACCGTATTTCCCTGTTGAGCCGGCAGTTTCTTCTCCACTGGCAGGTCCTGGAGCGTCAGATTGTATTCTTTCAGCACCGTTTGGAGAAGGGCTGAATAGGCGTTGAGGATGCCCCTATCATAGTCTCCCTGACGGAAATAAGGCAGCATAGTCTGGTCCTGGATCCGTCCAGTCAGTCCATCCGGCAGAGCGCCTTCCAGTCCATACCCTACTTCGATCCGGCTTTTCCGGTCCTGGACCGCCACCAGCAGCAAGACTCCATTGTTCTTTTCCTTGTCCCCGATACCCCACTGGCGGAGCACCGTCAAAGAATATTCCTCCAAAGATTGGCCTCGGAGGCTGGGCACCGTCAACACCACGATCTGGGCTTTTGTCTTCCGGGCCAGGGCTGTACTGTAGGCGCTGATGGTGTCCCGTGTCCTCCGAGACAGGACCCCGGCCTGGTCTTGGACATAGATACTGGACGTGGGCCTGGACGGCACCTGGGCGGCCGCGTCTGCCTGGAGCGGAGCAAAGACCATCTGGCAGAACAGCACCAGGAACAGCAGCAGCCGTTTCATAGGTCTCCTCCTTTCATGACATCTTTCTTATTAAAACTTCACCTGAGGAGCCCGTTGGGCCTGAGGATCCGCCTTGAAATAACTCCGTTCCTGAAATCCCATCATCCGGGCCACCAGCACTGTGGGGAAGCTTTTGATCTTGGCGTTGTAAGCCTGAGCCGCATCGTTGTAGTCCTTCCGGGCTACGGCCAGCCGGTTTTCCGTCCCGGCCAGTTCATCCTGGAGCTGGATGAAGTTGGTGTTGGCCTTCAGCTGGGGATAATTTTCCGAAATGGCCAGAAGACGGCTCAGGGCACTGCTCAGTTCCCCGTTGGCCCGGGCGGCTTCTGATACGTTCTGGGCTCCGGCCAGTTTGGCCCGGGCATTGGCTACATCTGTGAACACCTGGCTCTCGTGGGCAGAATACCCTTTCACCGTATTCACCAGGTTCGGGATCAGATCGCTGCGCCGTTGGAGCTGGGTTTCTACCTGGCTCCATTTGCCATTGACGTTTTCATTGGCGGTGACCACCCCGTTGTAAGAGCCGAAGATCCAGCCCGCCAGCAGCAGGATCACGGCAAAGAAAACAACCAGACCTTTTTTCATCGATATATTCCTCCTTATACAAAACAGTCAAAAATCATTTTCTATTCTGCATAGTATCTGATTTTTGTAACGCTGTCAATGTCAAAAGGTCAAACTTCTTGTGAATTAAAGGGGCTGTTGCATTTGCAACAGCCCCGCCACTAGTCACTGGTTCTTTCCATCGGCCAGTGACCAGGGGTGTGAAACTTTTCACCCCCCTTAATTCATCTTCTCCACAAACAGCTTGATCAGCAGCAGGGTATGGGGCTGATAGGCTAGGTCGGCCAAGCAGGATCCCACTACGGGTACGATCAGGAAGGCCTTCCGGCTCATCCCATACTGATCTACCAGCACGGTCATATTCACCATGGCAGAAGGCACAGCACCCAGTCCATGGCCGCAGAGCCCGGCACACATCACCGCCGCATCGTAGTTGCGTCCCAAGACGGGGAAGACCACAAAATAACACAGGAGCAGAATGAACACCACATGAGCCAGGACGATGAGCATCACTCCGCTGAGGATTCCTGCCATTTCCCATAACTTCAGGGACATAAGGACGATGGCCAGGTACAGATTCAGCATGATTTCCCCAAAAGAGCCTACCAAGGATTCGCAAAAGCGATAATAATGGAATCTTTCATTGAAATTCCTGACCAGGACCCCTACGAACATGGCACACACATAACTGGGGAACGTCATCTTCAGCAGGACTCCTACACCCTGTGCCAGCCAGACCCCCAGTCCCATACAGATCAGGATGACCGCCACATTGATCAGTATATCCATTTTGGCCACTTGCTGATACGTCAAGTCCTTATCCTTGGGCTTTTCTGGAACTTCCTGCACTTCTTCCTCTTCGGAATAGAGATGATATTTTTCAATCAGGAAGCGGCCCATGGGCCCTCCACACATCACCGCTGCAATCAAGCCAAAAGTAGCAGCGGAAGCCCCCACTTCCATACTGGCAGGATATCCCATCTTCAGAAACGTGCTCCCATAGGCCCCTGCAGCTCCATGCCCGCCTATCATGGATATAGCGGAAGATAGCAGTGCATAGGCCGGTTCAAGCCCGATCAGACGCCCAATGAGCAACCCGATCAGGTTCTGGCTCAAGGAGAGAAAGGCCGTGATGAGCCAGTAGATCAGCAGCAGTTTCCCGCCTTTGTTGACTCCCTTACTGAAAGCGGACAGTTTGGCTCCTAATCCCACCGCCGTAAAAAAAGAAATCATAAATGGGATCTGGAACTGGGTATCGAATCCTATGTGGAAAAGCGCCGTCTCATGTCCAATAAATACCAAGAACATGGCCAGGGCGCCGCCGATCACAGGTGCCGGAAGACAGTATTGCCGCAGCAGCCGACTCCGGCTCTTCAGCCATACTCCTAACAGCAGCATCACCGCTGCCAGTGCCGTCGTACAGACACCATCTGCCTGGATGGTCAGGATTCCCTCTGTCAGGGAAATTAACATACTGTCACGTCCTTACCGATTTTTCTTCCAGAAATCTTCCATAAAGTCGGTCAGAGCCTGGGCTCCTTCCAAGGGCATGGCATTGTAAATGGACGCCCGGATGCCTCCGATGGAACGATGGCCTTTCAATCCAGTCAGCCCATGCTCTTTAGCTTCCGCTACAAAGCCAGTCTCCAGTTCTTTCGTAGGCAGGTTGAAGGTGACATTCATCAGGGAGCGGCTGTCCTTCTGGGCATGGCCCCGGTAAAATTCCGGATGGGCATCCAGCACATCATAGACCAGCTTGGCCTTGGCCCGGTTGCGTTTTTCCATGGCCGTCAAGCCGCCCTGATCCAGCAGCCACTGGGACATGAGATCTACCAAGTAGATGCCGAATACAGGCGGAGTATTGTAGGTAGAATCATGATCCGCAAAGGTTTCATAGTTCATCATAGTAGGCAGCTGAGGGTCCCGGCCTTTCAGGAAATCTTTCTTGGCCATGACCACGGTTACCCCGGCCGGACCGATGTTCTTCTGGGCCCCGTTGTATATCAGGGAAAATTTATCAACCGGGATGGGCCGGCTCAGGATATCAGAAGACATATCCACGATCAACGGCACTTCTCCCGTATCGGGATAATCAAAATACTCCAATCCTTCAGCGGTACAGTTCCCTGTCAGGTGCAGATAGGCACAGTTTTCCGGCAGCTTCAGCTCTTCCGGGCGGGGAACCCGGTCCAGACCCGTAGCTTTGCTACTGTAGATTTCCACGGCTTTCCCTACCTTGTGGGCCTCTTTGATGGCCTTTTCAGAGAAGGTGCTGGTAATGGCATAAGCCGCCACTTTATCTGGGGTCAGGAAGTTCATGGGGATCATAGAGAACTGCAGAGAAGCTCCGCCTCCCATGAACATCACCACCCAGCTGTCATCCATCCCCAGCAGCTGCTTGATGTGAGCCTGGGCCTGGTCGTTCACTTCTTCGAACAGGGCATTCCGATGGCTGATTTCCAGCATGGACATCCCACTGCCTTTATAATCCAGCAATTCCCGCTGCGCCTGTTCCAGGACCGGCAGCGGCATCATGGAAGGACCTGCTCCAAAATTATAAATTCTTCCCATCTTGTTCATCTCCAATCATATGTACTGTCAGCGCGTCCCGCAGTTTCGGCTCGAACCAGGTGGATTTAGGCGGCATCACCAGTCCCTTATCCGCCACATCCATCAGCTGATCCATGGACGTTGGATACATCGAGAATGCCACAGTAGCATCTTCTCCATCCACAGCATCTTCCAAGGCGCTCAATCCCCGTACACCGCCCACGAAATCGATCCGGGGGTCCGTCCGGGGATCTTCGATACCCAGTACCGGTGCCAGCAGATTATCCTGGAGGATACTCACATCCAAGGAATGGATAGGATCTTCCGCGGGATAAGTATCCGGTTTGGCGGTCAGTTTATACCACTGGCCTCCGATGTACATGCCAAAGATATGGGGAGCCTGGGGTTCCACCGGCCGCTCCGCCTTTTCCATCAAGAAGTTTTCCTGGACCATTTCCAGGAACTTTTCTTCACTCAGTTCCCCCAGATCCCTGACGATCCGGTTGTAGGGAAGGATATGGAGCATATTGGAAGGAAAGATCACGGACAGCACATAATTGTATTCTTCCGTTCCTGTTTGGCCAGGCCGTTTGCCCAGTTCTTCTGCCACACGGAGAGCCGCCGCACAGCGGTGATGGCCGTCAGCGATATACAGTTCAGGGACCTGTTGGAAGAGACGGGTCACTTCCTTGACTTTCAGAGGTTCACTGATTACATAGAGAGTATGACGGATCTTGTCCTCCCCCACGAAATTGTAGACTGGAGTATGGCTCCCCATATATTCCAGCAGAAAAGCCGTCAGAAGTCCTTTGCTCTTGTAAGCCAGGAATACCGGACCTGTCTGGGCCTTTGTAGCCAGGATATGGTTCACCCGATCTGTTTCTTTGGTCTGCCGGGTAAGCTCATGGCGCTTGATGATCCCTTCTTTGTATTCTTTCAAAGAAGCCGCCGCTACCAGGCCGATCTGGATATAGGCGCCCATCTGCTGCCGATAGATATAATAATACGGCTGCGGATCCTGTTTCATCTGCCCCTGGGCAATGTATCGCTCCAGATTTTCCCTGGCCTTTTCGTATACCCGAGAGTCGGATTCCGCGATGCTCTCCGGCAGATCTGCTTCTGCCCGGCTGACCCGGACAAAACTCAACGGGTTCTTTTTGAGGATTTCCCGGGCTTCTTGGGTACTCATTACGTCATAGGGTAACTCAGCGATTTGGCTGACCAGCTCCGGAACTGGACGCAGAGCAGCAAAAGGTCTGATTTCTGCCATAATTATCACTCCCGCTCACTATCATTCGTTTTTTCTGGTTTTTTCGTAACAAAAAAAGTCTTTTTTGACGATGTTATACGCTCATTATACCATAGATGCGCTTCTATAGTAAAAATTTGCAAAGTAGTATATAATATGGCACAAAGAATCCTGTATGCATTATACACTGAAAGAAGGTTTTCCTATGGGCTTCATCACACGTCGGGTCCTGCAAAAAGATGCTCCCATCATCCTGGGGTACTGGGTCCTGGGCATGGCCTGCGGCATGCTGGGCGAAAAAGCCGGTCTGAACCCATTCCACATGTTCATCATGAGTGTCCTGGCCTTTGCCGGCAGTTCCCAATTCATCGGGATCGCTATGATGCTCCAAAGTGCTTCCTATATTTCCATCGCCCTGACCATCCTGATGGTCAACCTCCGATATGCGCTGTTCACCTCTACCCTGGCGCCTCTGGTTTCCAAGAAATCCGCTCTCTACACCACCTTGTTTTCCTACGGCACTACGGATGAGACCTTCGCCGTAAACCTTTCCTCTTTCCAGGAAGAAGCCGATCATTGGACCCACGAAGAAGCACTGGGATTGGATTTCCTCAGCATGGTGGTCTGGGCCGTAGCCAATGCTTTCGGCTGTTATGCCTCCAAGCTGGTGCAGCTGGATCTATCCTTGGTTTCCTATATCCTGACCGCTATGTTCCTGGGCATCTGGTCCAACTATCTTAAGGACCGGACCATGGTCCTCACCGGACTGGCCGCAGGGGTCCTGGCCGTCCTCTTTTCCCAAGTCGTGCCTTTTAAGCTCCATATCGTACTTGCCTCCCTGCTCCCTTCCGGTCTGGCCGCCTGGCTGTATCTCCAGCACGAAAAGAGATCTCAGCCGCAGAAAACAGCAGGGCCGGAAGAAGGATCCTGCGATTCCGTGGAAGGAGGGACCGAAGCATGAGGCAACAGTATATTTTCGGAGTCATCCTGATCATGGCATTGACCGGCTTCCTGCCCCGGATCATACCCATGGCCATCCTCAAGAAGCATCCCATCCCCCACTGGTTCAAGGTCTGGCTGACATTTGTGCCTCCCGCCATTTTCGGAGCCCTGGTGTTCCCGGACATTTTCCTGACAGAAGGCCATCTGAACCTGTCCTTCCATAACATCCCTCTCCTGACTACCTTGCTGATCACACCCCTGGTACTGAAGACCAAATCCCTGGGAGTGGCGGTACTGGCCGGAGGCGGCGTGTTTGCTCTCTTGGAATATCTATTGGCAGTCGGATGAAACCCCTCTGCAGGAACTTCCCTTGGATACAGATAGAAAAGGGGGTGTGAAAAAATCACACCCCCGGTCTTGCGTCTTGGGTCGCGAGTCCCCCTAAAGAGGGGCTGTGAAGAAATGAGAGATCATTTTTTCACAGCCCCTCTTTTATTTTCCAAAAGATAGCAGATGTTTCTGCAGCACTGGCGATACCAGGCTAAGCAGCAGGAATTTGATGACGATCCCCACAGCACACTGGAACAGACGCAGGGTCATCAGGCTTTCCAGGGAGACCTGGAACAGCACCGTGAGCCAGAAAGTATTCAGCAGCAGGCTGATGGCCACCTGGACCAACAGTACCGCCAGGAGGATCTGCCGTTTTCCGATGCCTTTGCGGAAACACCATCCGTAGATCGCCCCATCCAGGAAGCTGGAAAGGGTGAATCCCGGGAAATAAGCCCCTACCGGAAACAACAGTGCCCCGATCAGATCTCCTAAAGCCCCGGTGAGGCCTCCGGCTAGGGGTCCGCCCCACAAGGCCGCTGCCACCACAGGAAGGAAGCTGAAGCCGATTTTCAAATTCCAGGTATGGAGAGACAGGAACCGGGCCAGGATCACCTCCATGGCAACACAGAATCCAATCATGGTGATCCATTGTCCGGGCCGCCTTTTCTGCAGCCCCGCCATATTTTACTCCTGTTTCTTTTCCCGGGCTTTAGTGGCAAACCCCAGCATATCGGAGATCAGCCGGGCTGCAAGATACCCGGTAGTCCCGCCCACATCATCGAAAGGCGGAGCTACTTCCGTCAAGACCATCCCAACCAGTTCTGTGTGTTGAGCAATGGCTTCCAGGATATCCACGGCATCGTCATAGTTGAAGCCCCCGAACATGGGAGAACCAGTAGCCGGTGCATAGACTGCATCCATGGCATCGATGTCGAAACACAGCACTGCTTTTTCCGCCGGCTGGAATTCTTCCAGGATGGCGTCGATACCCTTTTTCCGTACATCCCGCACAGAATAGATGCCGTCCCCATGTTCCCGGGCTTCCGCAAAATCTTCAGGGCCGCTGCTGCCGATGCCCCGGATCCCCAGATGGAGGATCCGTCCCACATACGGCAGTCCTGCTGCATTCCGCATGGGAGACCCGTTGAAATATTTCTGCCCGTCCAGCGGTTTGGTCCAGTCCAGATGGGCATCGATATGGATGATGTCAAAATCCCCGGCTCCTTCCATCCCCTGGAGCACTGGATAGTCTACGGCACAGTCCCCACCCAGGACCACCGGCATGGTTCCCTGGCTCTGGATGATCCGGACCGCTTCCCGGAGATTGGCCATGGTACCGGCCAGATCCCCAGGGATATAATCCGCATCGCCGCAGTCCACTACCTTCCATTTGTCCGTATCCATGTAGAATTCTTTCCGTTCGGAATCATAGGTCCCGCCTTTTTTGTAGGTGAAACGGGTGGACCCCAGCCGGATGCCCCGTGGCCCCAGACGGCAGCCTGTCCGGCCCTGGATGGCCAGATCAAAGGGCGCTCCCAGAATGGCGATATCTGCATTCAGATTATAGATATCTGGAGCCAAGTCGGTCTTGGCAAAAGTTGCGATGCCCGTAGGGGCCATATTCAAAGGTTTCTGCAGACTGAAATTATCCATTTGCGTTCTCCTCGTTTTCCTGATCATTGGTTTGCTTCTTATGGGACCATTATAGGAAGACCCCTAAGGGAAGTCAACGAAATTAGACACTATTTTGCAATACAGACACTATAATGAAACAATTTATCTTGACGTCCTTCCTTTTTTCTCCGTATAATGGGAGCAAATCAAGAAAAGAGAGGTCCTGATCATGGCAGAAACCATCCCAGCCGTCCATTCCGTCCTCCACGCCATCCGGATCCTGGAGCTCTATGCAGCCCAGCGCCAGGAATCCCTGAGCCTGACGGAAATCAGCAAAGTCCTGGGGCTCCATAAGACGACGGTGTACCGGATCCTTCGCACCCTCCAGCAAGCCGGCTGGATGGAGCAGTCCGCCAAAACCGGAAAATACTACCTGGGGACCGGGATCCTGCTAGTCGCATCGGCGGTTTCCGTCCACAATACATCCCGAGACCTGCTGTCCCAGGAAATGCACCGATTGGCCGAAACCTTCAACGAAACCGTAGTCCTTTCCGTTCTCCTGGGCCATACCGGGATCTGTGTAGACTTGGCCAAAAGCCGCCACAGGCTAGGCGTAGCCGGCGAACGGGGATACATCGTCCCTCTCCAGAACGGAGCTACCGGCAAGACCCTATTGGCTGCCCAGCCGGAACTTCTTCGTGAACAGCTGCTCCAAGAACTGGAACCGGACCGGACTCGGCAGCGGATATTGAAGAATCAGCTCCTGAAGATCCTCCAGCAAGGGTACTGTATTTCTGAAGGGGAAGTGGACCAAGGAGTGGCCGCCATTGCTATGCCTCTGCATCTGAAGGATCGGATCTTCGCTCTGACCATATCCGGACCCATGGACCGTCTCCGGGCCATCACCTATCCCAGGCTACAGCAGGGACTGGCCGGAACCATCAGCCGCCTAGAACAGAAAAGTGCACTGTTGGAAGAGTAAAAAGGGGGTGTGAAAGAATTCACAGCCCCTTTCACTATTCTCTTGGCACTGGTCACTGGCCGAGTGACGGGCAGCTTCGCTGCCTCTAGACAAAGGGGTTGTTGCACGCAATGTGCAACAACCCCTTTGTCTTATTTACACGCAAAAGCTTCGATTTCCACCAGAGCACCTTTCGGCAGCGCAGCAACCTGGAAACAAGCACGAGCCGGACATACACCGGTAAAGAAGGTGCCATAGACTTCGTTCATGGGACCGAAGTTGGCAATATCACTGAGAAGGACCGTAGTCTTTGCCACATCTTCCATAGTATAGCCAGCGGCTTCCAGGATATTCTTCACATTGGTCAGAGATTGACGGGTCTGGGCTGCAATATCTGCCCCTGCAAATTCACCTGTAGCGGGGTCAACAGGGAGCTGACCGGATACATAGAGGGTCTTGCCAGATGCTTCGATAGCCTGGGAGTACGGTCCAATGGCACCGGGTGCTTTCGGGGTTGCGATTTGTTTGTTCATGGGAAAAGCCTCCAATCCAAATGTTTTTTGCCTTACTTTTCCATTATATCATAAAAATCTGTTTTGTCGAATTTTCCCTTCTTCGCTTGTCCTTCATCTGCACTACTCTCTGTTTGCTAAGTAGAGGACATATCCCTTATTTGTCTAATTGCAGCATACTTCGCTTCTGATTCCAGTTACTTTCTCTTTCAAAAAATACCCTTATTATTTTTTTCATAATAGGTATACAATGCCTGGGTCCCCAGTTCTCCTTTTCCTGCAGTGGCCAGTTCCTGATATTCCTTCAGCACTTGTTTCAGTACAGGCAGGTCCAACGCTTTCTTTTCTGCTTCTTCTTCCGCCAGCCCCATATCTTTGATGAAGTGCTTCAGGAAAAAGCCCGGAGCAAAATCTCCATGGATCATCTTAGCCCCGAAGGCATTGAGCTGGGCACTTCCCGCGGCTCCTGTGGAAACTGCTTTCAGCAGGATATCCAGGTCAAGGCCATTGGCCCGGGCATAATTCAGGGCTTCGCAGACGCCGGAGAGGGCCCCTGCAATCATGATTTGGTTTGCCATTTTGGCATGCTGTCCTTTGCCAGCTTCCCCCATGTAGTTGATGTTGCTCCCCATGCCACGGAATACCGGCTGCAGGAAATCGAAATCGGCCCGGTCTCCTCCTACAAGGATGGAAAGGGTCCCATTCTTAGCGCCTGTATCGCCGCCGGTCACCGGAGCATCCAGGACGTGGAAGCCCCGTTTCGTCCCTTCTTCATACAGTTTCTGGGCCAGGGTGGGACTGGTGGTAGTCATGTCAATGAGATAGCTTCCCGGGAGGGCACTGTCCAGCAGCGCTTCTGGAGAAAAATAGACTTCTTCCACATCTTTGGGGAAGCCCACAATGGTGATCAGGCACTGGCAGGCTTGGGCCAGAGAAGCAATGGTCGGATGAATCTCCACTCCTTCTGCCTGGAGATCAGCGACTTTTTCAGGATGGCGGGCAAAGCAATGCATGGCATACCCTGCTTTCCCCAGATTCCGCAGCATGGATTTTCCCATGATGCCCGTACCGATGAAACCAATATCACGGATTTCCGTCATTTGTATCGCATCCTTTCTCTAAGATCGTAAGATGAATCTGAACTGACTTAATAGTATTATAATTCAAGATTACAGAAGATGGCAAGAAAAAGGGGGTTGCCTGTGCAGCAGCCCCCTTCTCAGATTACAGCCACTCATTTTCCCTTACTAGGGGTGATTTTCAGCGTATTGATGATGTTGGTGATTTTGTGAGTGTCTTCCTTCCAGTATCCATCGTCCGCCTTATTCCATACCACAGTCAGGGTATGGACCCGATCCCAGTTGAATAGGATCCACCGTTCTCCATGGAAGGTCATCAGATGCTTCCCCTGATGGCGGATTTCCATATCATAACTGGTGTGGAGATTTTCTACCCCGTTGACGATAGTACTTTCCATAGGCTGCCAATGGCTGAATTGCAAAGTATAGCCTTCTGGCACCCGCTTGTTATAAGCCGCTTCCAGGTTCTTCTGGGTGATATCTCCGAACTCTTTGATTTCATTTCCTTTGAGTCCGATATTCTGTCCATACCGGGGCATCTTTTCTGGGCTTCCTGTAGTCCTGAATTCCACCCATACCAGGTGCTCATCGGTATACCAGGGCACTGGCTCCAGTTTTCCGCTCTGAACGAACACAGATCCAGGGCTCTTCACCACTTCCTGATCTGCTTCCAGCCACTTCTTCAGCAGCGGATCCAGATCCGGGGCCTTCAGCAGTTCATCCCGGGTTTCCTGGCTCTGGAGGATCATTTCCGGAGGAACAGAAAAGGCAGCCTGGTCACCCGCCTTGATTTCTACCCACCCCGGGTATGAAGCCACTTGGACATTTTCTGTTTTATTGTATTCCTTGCCGCAGCCGACTGTCAGAAAAAGGACCAACAGGCAGCAAAGGGCCATGATTTTCTTCAACATGGATTTTCCCGCCTTTCCTGATACGGGGATTATTATACCACAAAAGGGGGATATCGATTCATGCCACGCCCTTCTGACCTATTTCTTCACAGTTTCTTTCAAATTCTTGAAGAACCGGTCGATGATCCGATTGTAGACTCCCAGAGGATCGCTTTCACTATTCCGGACTCGGTCATCTTCGCTGGAGGCCACCAGTTTCCCCGTCCGGGTCTCGAACCATAGGAACCGAACGGTGACGCTGGCATAGGGCACGTAATAATCCGGAATGTATTCTGGATAGGTGATGGTCCGATAGAAGGTATGCCATTTTCCCTGGTCATCCCGGTAGCTGTCGTCGATTTCCCTGGTCTTCCATTCCGTATGGGCAGGCACTAGGTAGGAATCCACCTGGCAGTTGTCCAGGATCGCCAGGATGTATAGCTGGGCACCCGCCTCCAGGGCCTCCTGGGGGATGGTCACGGCCTTCCGCTCTTCTTTGACCGCCAGCTGCGTATTCTCCTTCTGATCTCCAGCTTCTCCGCTTTTGTCAATGGCTGGCCGGGAATCTTTTTTTACTTCTTCCCCTGGCAACAGGGCCCGGACCTGGGCCGCCGGCGCCATCACCACTTTGGGGGACTTCACTTTCCCGGCCTTTTTCCGGTACTCCTGGAGCATTTTCTGGGCCTTGGTCCCGCTTTCCAGCCCATACCCGCTCAGATCCATCTCTGACAGATATACCGTCTTCACCTGGCTGAAATCATAGTCCGTATCCTGCCAGCTGGTGTATTCCGCCAGAGCCCCGGAAGACTCGGCCAGAGTCAGGAATCCCGCCAGAAGCACGGTACGGATGCCTTGCAGCAGTTTCATGGTATCTCGTCCTTTCTGTTTTTTCTGATTTTTTATTCTGCCATACCCACATGAATCTCCCGTGAAGCAGCAGCCTTCATCGTCAGTATACCATAAAAAAGAACCCGTCCCAAAGGGCGGGTTCTCTCCACAGGCCCGAGACGCGAGACTCGAGACCTGAGACCAGGGTGTTGCACAGAACGTGCAACACCCTCTCTTACAGAACTCAGATCAGTTCCAGGATAGCCATTTCAGCTGCATCGCCGCGGCGGGGAGCCGTTTTGTAAATACGGGTATAACCGCCGTTGCGGTCAGCGTATTTAGGGGCGATCACATCAAACAGCTTCTTGGTGGCATCTTCATCCACGAGGAATGCTAGGACCTGACGACGGGCGCTCAGATCACCTTTTTTAGCCAGGGTGATCATCTTATCAGCCAGACCGCTGATTTCTTTGGCCTTCGTTTCAGTGGTTTCGATTCTCTCGTTTTTGAAGAAGGCGGTCAAGACGCTGCGGAACATCGCTTTCCGGTTGCTGGTGTTCCGGTTGAATTTTCTATAGGACATCTTTCGTCTTCCTCCTATTCTTCGTCAGCATTGCGCAGATGCAATCCCAACTCTTCGATTTTGTTCTTGACTTCTTCCAAGGATTTGCTGCCCAGGTTCCGGACGCAAATCAGCTCGTCTTCCGTCTTGTTGATGATATCTTCTACCGTATTGATGCCGGCCCGTCTCAAGCAATTGTTGGAACGGACAGTCAGATCCAGATCATCGATGGACATCTGCAGCACAGAAGACTTACTGCCTTCTTCGCTGGTCTTGACCCCATCTTCATCCCCCTGGATACGGGGCACGTTGGTGGTCTTGAACAGAGCCAGATATTTGATCAGGATTTCGGCTGCAGAAGTCACAGCTTCATCCGGCCCCAGGCTCCCATCGGTCCATACTTCAAGGGTCAGCCGGTCATAGTTAGTCACGTTGCCTACCCGGGTATCGGTGACACCGAATTTCACACGGGTGATAGGAGAGTAAATGGAATCCACGGGGATGAAGCCGATGGGCTGGTCCTTGGATTTATTTTTCTCCGCCTGCACGTAGCCGCGGCCTACGTCAACGTAGATTTCCATGTTCAGGGTACCGTTCTTGTCCAGAGTTGCAATGTGCAGCTCCGGATTCAGGACTTCCGTATCCTGATCCGTGATCACGTCAGCGCCGGTCACTTCACCTTCGCCAGACTTCTTGATGTAGAACGTCTTGGGCTCAAAGGAGTTCTGGTCATCCAGACCCACTTTGAAGCACAGGGCTTTGATATTTAATACGATATCCGCAACGTCTTCTCTGACTCCCTCAATGGTAGAGAACTCATGGAGGACTCCATCGATTTTGATGCCCGTCACAGCCATGCCGGACAAGGAAGAAAGCAGTACACGACGCAGACTGTTACCTAAAGTAATACCGTATCCACGTTCCAAAGGTTCCCAGACGAACTTGCCATAACGTCCGTCAGGAGAAATTTCGTCGACAACCAGGCTAGGTTTTTCGATTTCCTTCATGCGGAAGCCTCCTTTCGCGCATTACCACAATACGCGGTATAAGTAAGTGGAGAACAGTATCAGATTACTTGGAGTACAATTCGACGATCATCTGTTCTTCAACAGGAACATCGATGTCTTCCCGAACCGGCAGACGGTCAACCTTTCCGCTGAGGTTTTGAGCGTCCACAGAGATCCAGGCAGGAACGGAGGTCTTGCCCAGGACTTCAGCCATGCCTTTGAAGTAGGCAGAGCTGCGGCTGTTTTCCATTACGGAGACTACATCCCCGGCTTTCACCAGAGCAGAGGGGATATCCAGGCGTTTGCCGTTGACGGCAATGTGGCCATGGGTCACCAGCTGGCGAGCCTGCCGGCGAGTATGGGCCAGGCCCAGACGATACACCACGTTGTCCAGTCTGCGTTCCAGCAGGATCAGCAGGTTGGAACCAGCGATGCCTTCCATTTTCTTGGCTTTTTCGTAGTAGCCGCGGAACTGTTTTTCCAGAACGCCATAAATGAACTTGGCTTTCTGTTTTTCAGCCAGCTGCATACCATATTCGCTCTTCTTTTTGAACTGGCGTTTCGGCTGACGGTTGGATTCTTTCATAACCCCAACGAATGCCGGAGACATGCCCAGAGATCTGCATCTTTTCAGAACAGGAGTCTTATCAATAGCCATCTAGTCTTTCACCTCCAATTAAACTCTTCTGCGTTTCGGCGGACGGCAGCCATTGTGAGGAATCGGAGTCACATCTTTGATGGATTCCACTTCCAGGCCAGCAGCCTGCAGAGCGCGGATAGCAGCTTCACGGCCAGCGCCAGGTCCTTTGACGAATACTTCGATCCGTTTCAGGCCATGTTCCATAGCGGCTTTGGCAGCGGATTCAGCAGCCATCTGAGCTGCGAAAGGAGTGCTTTTCCGAGAACCACGGAAGCCCTGGCCGCCGGCAGAAGCCCAGCTCAGGACAGCCCCGTTCAGGTCGGAAATCGTTACGATCGTGTTATTAAAGGTGGAGCGGATATGTGCTACACCAGCTTCAATGTTCTTGCTTACTTTCCGTTTGGTACGGACAACTTTTTTACCAGCCACTCGTCTAATCCCTCCTTAGACAACCTTACTTCTTAGCTCCGGCCACTTTTTTCGGGCCTTTACGGGTACGAGCATTATTTTTGGTGTTCTGACCCCGTACAGGCAGTCCTGCACGATGTCTGCGGCCGCGGTAGCAGCCGATTTCCACCAGGCGTTTGATGTTCAGGGATTCCTCCCGACGGAGGTCACCTTCCACTTTATATTCATGATCCAGGATTTCACGCAGCTTAGCAATTTCAGCTTCGGTCAGGTCCCGGACCCGGGTATCCGGATTGATCCCGGTCTTGCCCAGGATTTCCCGGGACAGAGTCAAGCCGATACCATAAATGTACGGCAGAGCATATTCGATACGTTTATCTCTAGGCAAATCTACACCGGCGATACGAGCCATTCAAAGCACCTCCTTATCCTTGTCTTTGTTTATGTTTCGGGTTTTCGCAAATGACCATAACGCGGCCTTTGCGTTTGATGATCTTGCATTTTTCGCAAATGCGTTTCACAGACGGTCTTACTTTCATGTTGCTTGAACCTCCTCTTGCCAATCCTCTTTATTTGAACCGATATGTAATCCGACCCCGGTTCAGATCATAGGGCGTCAGCTCTACGGTCACCTTATCCCCTGGGAGGATCTTAATAAAGTTCATACGTATTTTTCCGGAAATATGTGCCAGGATTTCATGATCGTTTTCCAGTTTTACCCGGAACATCGCATTGGGTAAAGATTCCAAGACAGTACCTTCTACTTCGATCGCATCTTGTTTTGACACGCTAATGCCTCCTTACCCTTGTACCGCAGCGACCACATCAGCATACACCTTGTCGATGGGCTGAGTGCCGTCAATTTCCTTATACACGCCTTCCGCTTTGTAATACGCAATGAGAGGAGCAGTTTGGCTATGGTACGCTTCCAAACGTTTCTTCACAGTGGTTTCTTTGTCATCATCCCGCTGGTAAAGTTCCCCACCGCATTTGTCGCATACGTTTTCCTGTTTCGGAGGATTGTATACCACATGATAGGTAGCACCGCAGTCTTTGCAGATGCGCCGGCCGGTTACCCGGGCCACCAGGTCTTCATCAGGTACGCTGATGTTGACGGCGGCGGTCAGGGAAATCCCCAGGTCCTTCAGGATCTGGTCCAGAGCTGCTGCCTGTTCTTTGGTACGGGGAAACCCATCCAGGATGAATCCTTTCACACAATCCGGCTGGCTCAGCCGTTCCCGGACAATGCCGATTGTGACACTGTCGGGGACCAAACCGCCGGCATCCATATATTTCTTGGCTTCTTTCCCCAATTCCGTCCCATTTTTCACAGCCGCACGGAACATATCTCCCGTAGAAATATGAGGAATAGGGAAATCGGCAACTAATTTTTCCGCTTGGGTCCCCTTGCCTGCGCCAGGAGGTCCCATTAAAAGAATATGCATGTTCTCTCTCCTTATTTCATGAAACCTTGATAGTGCCGCATGAGGGTCATGGACTCTACCTGTTTCATTGTATCAAGCGCTACGCCTACTACGATCAACAGAGCCGTTCCGCCGAAGTAAACTCCGGAAATTCCTGTGAGCCAGACGATCAAGTTAGGCATAATAGCAATGAATGCCAGAAAAACAGCACCCGCCAGGGTAATCCGGTTCATCACTTTATCCAGATAGTCCGTAGTGGGTTTGCCAGGCCGCAGCCCAGGGATGAACCCTCCATACTTCTTGATGTTGTCGGACATATCCGGGATGTTCAGGCTTACTGCCGTATAGAAGTAAGTGAAGAACAGGATGAGCAGGATGTACAGCGAGGTCTGCAGAGGTGTGCCCCATGCTAGATAGCCGGCCACTTTCTGGATCCAGGGGATCTTGATGAACTGCGCAATGGTCACAGGAAACATCAATACGGAAGAAGCGAAGATGATGGGCATGACACCAGCCTGATTCACTTTCAGGGGAATATAGGTGGTGTGCCCTCCGTACATCTTCCGACCTACGATCCGCTTTGCATACTGGACGGGGACTTTCCGATAAGCGACGGTAATCGCCACCACAAACATCACCATCAGCACTGCCAGCGCAGCGAAGATCAGTACATTAAACACATTGATCGTACCTGCCTGCAGGTACCGGCCGATCACAGCCAGTCCATTGGGCAGCCGGGAAATGATCCCAGCAAAGATGATCAGAGAAATCCCGTTCCCGATCCCTTTGGCTGTAATCTGTTCCCCAATCCACATGAGCAGCAGAGAACCTGCGGTCAGCGTGATGACGATCATGGCAAAGGAGAAGAAGTCAGGATTATTGACTGCTGCCCGCAAGCCATACGCCATCCCCACAGCCTGAATGGCACCCAGGCCAACCGCTGCGTAGCGGTTGATTTTGTTGATTTTTTTTGCTCCTTCCGCTCCCTCTTTGGACCATTCTTCCAAAGTCGGGATCACCACTGTCAGCAGCTGCGTAATGATTGACGCATTGATGTAAGGAGTAATGCTCATAGCAAATATAGAAAATTTGCTAAGTGCACCGCCGGAGAACAGATCCAGAAGACCGAACAGATTCCCACTGGTGAAAAGCCGTTCGATCATGGCTGCGTTAACCCCCGGGACGGGAATTTGCGTACCAGCCCTGAATACTATGAACATCGCAAGGGTAAAGAATACTTTCTTTCGGAGTTCCGTAGCCTTTAACAGGTTATCAAGGGCTGATGCCAATTAGATCACCTCTACCTTACCGCCGGCAGCTTCGATCTTGGATTGAGCCGTTTTGCTGAAGCCCATGGCTTTGACCGTTACTTTCTTGGTCAGTTCGCCATTCCCCAGGACACGGATGCCGTCACGGATGTTTTTCACCAGGCCGGCTTCGATCAGGGATACAGGATCGATTACAGCACCGTCGTCAAAGCAGTTGAATACTTCCACGTTGATTTCAGTGTAATGTTTACCGAATTTATTGTAGAAACCGCGTTTCGGCAGACGCAGATACAACGGCTTTTGGCCACCTTCGAAACCAGGACGTTTCACCCCGCCGCTACGGGATTTCTGACCTTTTTGGCCTTTGCCGGATGTTTTGCCCAGACCGGAACCAAGACCGCGGCCTACACGGACGCGAGCTTTTTTGGAGCCGGCAGCGGGAGCCAATTCATGCAAATACATTTGCAGACCTCCTTATTACGCCTTCACTTCTTCTACTTTGACCATATGTTCCACTTTGTGGATCATACCGCGCAGAGCAGGAGAGTCTTCTTTCACAACGCTGGTACGGATCTTGGTCAGACCCAGAGCCTTGACAGTAGCGCGTTGGTCTTTGGGATACCCGATTAAGCTACGGGTCAGCGTGATCTTTACCTGTGCCATCATGCTACCTCCTTAGCCTAATAGTTCTTCAACAGTTTTGCCGCGCAGAGCAGCAACGTCTTTGGCATTCTTCAGGGATTTCAGCCCTTCCAGGGTAGCCCGGACCACATTGTTGGGGTTGGAAGTCCCCTGAGATTTGGTCAGGATGTCCCGAACGCCAGCCAGTTCCAGGACGGCACGGACAGGACCACCGGCGATGACCCCAGTACCTTCCATAGCCGGTTTCAGCAGGACGCGGCCTGCACCGAACACACCGATTACTTCGTGAGGAATGGTGGTGCCCTTCAGGGGAACGGTGATCAGGTTCTTCTTGGCATCATCCACACCTTTGCGGATAGCTTCGGGAACTTCGGCAGCTTTGCCCAGGCCCATGCCAACCTTGCCGTTTTCATCACCAACAACAACCAAAGCAGAGAAGGAGAAACGACGTCCGCCTTTTACGACCTTAGCTACGCGGTTGATGAAGACTACTCTTTCTTTGAAGCCATCATCTTGTTTTTCGTAATTAGCCACTCTTTTGTCCTCCCTCTGTTAAAATTCCAGCCCAGCTTCGCGAGCTGCTTCAGCCAGCGCTGCTACACGTCCATGGTACAGGTAGCCCCCACGGTCGAATACAACAGTCTTGATGCCCTTTTCCAGAGCTTTCTTAGCGATTTCAGTGCCGACAGCTTTAGCAGCTTCGATGTTGCCGCCGTAGTTTTCCTTATTGGCTTTTTCTACGGTGCTGGCGGATACCAGAGTTTCACCAGTTTCATCGTTGATGATCTGAGCGTAGATGTTGCTCAGGCTGCGATAGACATTGAGACGGGGTTTTTCAGCCGTTCCCACAATATTTCTGCGCATACGCAGGTGACGTTTCTGACGTGCTGCGTTCTTATCTTTCTTGTTCAGCAAGAGATTCACTCCTTCCTATTAGAAATTATTTCTTGCCTTTGGCGCCGGCCTTACCAACCTTGCGGATGATATGTTCGCCTACATAACGGATCCCTTTGCCTTTGTAAGGTTCAGGAGCCCGCAGGCTGCGGATTTCAGCAGCAACAGCACCAACTTTTTCCTTGTCGATACCGGAAACGATGATTTCCGTGGAGTTCGGGCAGTCGAAGGAAATGCCTTCGGGAGGATCCATCACGCAGGGATGGGAGAAGCCCAGGGTGAAGCTCAGAGCTTTGCCCTTCTTAGCCACACGGTACCCAACGCCCTGGATTTCCAGATGCTTGGAATACCCTTCCGTAACTCCGATGATCATATTGTTGATCAGGGTACGGGATAAGCCGTGGAGGCTGCGATGTACTTTGTCGTCGGAAGGACGAGTCACAGTAATCACGCCGTCGTTCATGGCCACGGTCAGTTCTTTGCTGATTTGACGGCTCAGTTCGCCTTTCGGCCCCTTAACGGAGACCAGGTTATCTTCTACCGTTACCGTTACTTTATCAGGAACGGTAATCGGAGCTTTTCCAATTCTTGACACTTATAAGCACCTCCGGTCTAGGGAATTCTTACCAAACGTAAGCGACTACTTCGCCGCCCAATCCAGCCTTCCGGGCAGCCTTGTCGGTCATCATGCCCTTGGAGGTGGAGATCACAGCGATACCCAGGCCGCCCAGTACGCGAGGCAGCTGGTCTTTTTGGGTGTAGACTCTCAAACCGGGTTTGGAGATACGTTTAATGCCAGAAATAACTTTTTCCTTGTTAGGACCGTATTTCAGCTGTACACGGATCACATTCTGGTGTTCACCGGCTACGACTTCGAAATCTTTAATGAATCCTTCGTTCTTCAAAATCTCTGCAATGGCAGTTTTGATTTTGGAGCAGGGGATTTCAACTTTATCGTGATGAACCGAATTGGCATTACGGATTCTCGTAAGCATATCGGCGATCGGATCAGTCATGGTCATTTATAAAAGCCCTCCTTCCTTTCTCCGCTCTTACCAGCTTGCTTTCGTCACGCCAGGGATAGCGCCTTCGTAAGCATATTTCCGGAAGCAGATACGGCAAATGCCGAATTTGCGCATGTAAGCATGCGGTCTGCCACAGATTTTGCAGCGATTATATTTACGGACCTTGAACTTCGGTTCCGCTTTCCATTTTTCAATCAATGCGGTCTTTGCCACGGTTTTCCCTCCTTATGCCCCAAACGGCATACCCAGAAGCTTCAGCAGTTCTCTGCCTTCTTCGTCGGTTTTCGCAGTCGTAACGATGATTACATCCATGCCGCGGACTTTATCGACTTTATCGTAGTCGATTTCGGGGAAAATCAGCTGTTCTTTCAAGCCGATGGAATAGTTGCCACGTCCATCGAAGGATTTCGGGTTGACCCCTCTGAAGTCACGGACCCGAGGCAGGGCAATATTCATGAACTTATCCAGGAATTCGTACATCCGGTTGCCACGCAGGGTGACTTTCACGCCGATGGGCATCCCTTCACGGAGTTTGAATGCAGCAATGGATTTCTTAGCTTTGGTGATGATGGGCTTCTGACCAGCGATCATGGTCATGTCAGCCACAGCAGATTCAATAGCCTTGCTGTTGGTCACTGCTTCACCGCAGCCGATATTCAAAACAACTTTTTCCAGTTTCGGAATTTCGTTGACATTCTTGTAATTGAATTTTTCCATTAAGCCTTTTACGGCTTCGGAATTGTATTTGTCTTGCAGTCTCGTTGCCATCTGTTTTCCTCCTTTCCCGAAGATTATTTGTCGATGACTTCCCCGCATTTTTTGCAGGCTCTGACAAAGCCATTGCCAGCAGCTACTTTTTTAACACGGGTCGGTTTCTTGCAGGACGGGCATACCAGCATTACGTTGGAGGAGCTGATGGGAGCTTCCTTGGTAATGATCCCACCCTGAGGGTTGCTCTGGGAAGGTTTCGTATGACGTTTCACCTGGTTCACGCCTTCCACAGTCACCTTGGATTTCTTCGGGAAAGCAGCGATTACTTTGCCTTCCTTGCCTTTATCTTTACCAGCCAATACCACGACGGTATCGCCTTTTTTAACGTGTAATTTTACGGCTTCAGCCATTTCTGCAACACCTCCTTGTCTTTAGAGCACTTCCGGTGCCAGGGAAATGATCTTCATGAAGTCTTTATCACGCAGTTCCCGAGCAACTGGTCCGAAAATACGAGTGCCCTGAGGGGTCTTATCGTCTTTGATCAGGACCGCAGCATTTTCGTCGAAGCGGATGTAAGAACCATCCGGACGGCGGGTGCCCTTTACGGAACGCACCACAACGGCCTTCACTACATCACCTTTTTGGACAACGCCACCGGGTGTAGCATCTTTAACAGAAGCTACGATGATGTCACCGATGTTGGCGTATCTCCGATAGGAACCGCCCAGCACACGGATGCACATAATCTTTTTGGCGCCGGTATTGTCCCCAACATTCAGCACAGTCTGCTGTTGAATCATGGTTTACCTCCCTTGCCAAGCTATGCTCAGCAGTCTATCTTATTTTGCCCGTTCTACGATTTCAACTACGCGCCAGCATTTATCCTTGGACAGGGGCCGGGTCTGTGCGATCTTCACGATATCGCCAACGTGAGCGTCGTTGTTTTCGTCATGAGCCTTCAGTTTAATGGTATGCATTACGCCTTTTTTGTAAAGAGGGTGTTGAACCAGACGTTCAATAGCGACTACGACAGTCTTCTGCATCTTGTCGCTTACGACTTTACCAGTACGCGTAACACGTAAGTTTCTCTCTTCAGCCACGGAATGTTTCCTCCTTCGCTTAGGGTTTATTCCCGGATTAAGCGTTCATTTCGCGTTCCCGTTGGATCGTTTTGATCTGGGCAATGGATTTCTTGACTTCTCTGATCTTCATCGGATTTTCCAGTTGTCCCGTTGCCATTTGAAAACGCAAATTAAAAAGTTCATCTTTTAAGCCTGCCAGCTTGGTTTCCAGCTCTTCAACAGACATTTCTCTGATTTCGTTAGTTTTCATTAAGCTTCACCACCTACTCCATTTTCACGCGCGGTGACTTCGGCATCTAACTGAGCTTTCGTAACGAAGCGAGTCTTGATCGGCAGTTTGTTGCCAGCCAGACGCATAGCTTCTTTAGCGATATCTTCGGTTACGCCAGCCATTTCGAACAGGACGCGACCGGGTTTCACTACAGCTACCCAATACTCAGGAGAACCTTTACCACTACCCATACGGCTGCCAGCAGCTTTCGCAGTTACGGGCTTGTCAGGGAAAATTTGAATCCAAACTTGGCCGCCACGTTTGATGTAACGGGTCATAGCGATACGAGCTGCTTCGATCTGCCGGTTGGTGATCCAAGACGGCTCTAAAGCTACCAGGCCAAATTCACCATGGGCCACTCTATTGCCACGCATTGCACGGCCTTTCATGCGGCCTCTATGTTGTTTACGATGCTGAACTCTCTTCGGTAATAACATTATTTCGCCCCTCCTTCTTGCGCTTCAGGAGCTTCCTTCTTCACAGCCTTGGTCGGCAGGACTTCACCTTTGTAGATCCATACCTTGATGCCGATACGGCCATAAGTGGTATGGGCTTCAGCAGTCCCGTAGTCGATATTGGCACGCAGGGTGTGCAGAGGAATGCTGCCATCACGATAGCTTTCGGTACGGGCGATTTCAGCTCCGCCCAGACGGCCGGCACACTGGATCTTGATCCCTTTAGCACCCAGACGCATGGTACGTCCCACGCACTGTTTCATGGCACGGCGGAAAGCGATCCGGCGTTCCAGCTGAGAAGCCACGTTTTCAGCAACCAGGGTAGCATCCATATCGGGTTGTTTCACCTCGATGATGTTGATATCCAGTTTGCTGTCGGTCATTTTTGCCAGGTCTTTTTTCAGCAGTTCGATGTTGCTGCCCTGACGGCCGATCACGATACCAGGTTTTGCCGTATAGATGCTGATGCGCATCTTCTGTTCGGTTCTTTCGATGGCAACCCGAGAGATACCAGCCTGGAATTGTTTATCTTTAATGAAATCACGAATCTTGATATCTTCCAACAGATTCTTTTGATAGTCCTTGTCGGCGAACCATTTGGAATCCCAATCAGCGATTACGCCCACTCTGAAACCATGTGGATTAACTTTTTGACCCACTATTCATTCCCTCCTTCTGTCAGGATGTTTATTTTTCGGAAACAGCCACAGTGACATGGCTGGAACGTTTCAGGATCTTGAAGGCCTGTCCACGGGACCGCGGATGAATTCTCTTCATGGTAGGACCCTGGTCAACGCAAGCGTTGGAAACGACCAGTTTGTCAACGTTCATGTCAAAGTTATGTTCAGCGTTCGCAACAGCGGAGCGAAGAACTTTTTCAATAACCTCAGAACCAACTTTCGGGGTAAACTTGAGGATTGCAAAGGCTTCGTTCACAGACTTGCCCCGGATCAGGTTGATCACGATGCGCAGTTTGCGAGGTGCGATACGGATGTATTTGGCAACAGCTTTAGCTTCTTGCATCTATTTTATCCTCCTTCCCCTGATTATTTCGTTACAGCAGCGGCTTTATCGCCATGGCCCTTGAACAGACGGGTAGGAGCGAATTCGCCTAATTTATGGCCGACCATATCTTCGGTGATATACACAGGCACATGTTTGCGTCCATCATGGACAGCAATGGTGTGACCCAGGAATTCAGGGAGAATCGTGGAGCTGCGGGACCAAGTCTTGACGACTTTCTTTTCCTGCGCAGCGTTCAGCGCTTCGATTTTCTTCAGCAGACTAGCTTGGACATAAGGTCCTTTTTTAACGGATCTGGACACTCTGTATGCCTCCTTTCAACAAACTCTATTATTTCGTTCTGCGTTTCAGGATCAGTTTGGAAGATGCCTTCTTGTTCTTCCGGGTCCGAGTACCGAAGGCGCTCTTGCCCCAAGGAGTAACAGGACGCTTACGACCAACAGGGGAGTGACCTTCACCGCCGCCATGAGGATGGTCGTTCGGGTTCATAGCCACACCGCGGTTAGCAGGACGGACGCCCAGCCAACGAGAACGGCCGGCTTTCCCCAGAGTCAGGTTTTCATGATCCAGGTTGCCGATCTGACCGATGGTAGCCCGGCAGTTGATGTGTACCTGACGCAGTTCGCCGGAAGGCATACGCAGCAGAGCATAGCTGCCTTCTTTAGCCATCAGCTGGATGGCAGCGCCGGCGCTCCGGCCCATCTGGCCGCCTTTGCCGATCTTCAGTTCCACATTGTGGACCATGGTACCCAGGGGGATATTCAGCAGCGGCAGAGCGTTGCCGACTTTGATATCTGCTTCGGGACCGCTGACAACAACATCGCCCACCTTCAGGCCCTGAGGAGCCAGGATGTAGCGTTTTTCCCCGTCAGCATAGTTCAGCAGAGCAATGTTGGCGCTACGGTTGGGATCATATTCGATGGTCGCAACTTTTGCAGGGATATTGTCTTTATTCCGTTTGAAATCGATGATACGATACTGTCTCTTGTGACCGCCGCCCTGATGACGAACCGTCATTTTACCGGTATTGTTCCGGCCGGCATGCTGGTTCAGTTTAACAACTAAAGGGCGATGGGGCTTGTCCGTAGTGATCTCTTCAAAGGTGGACACAGTCATGCTGCGTCTGGAAGGAGAATACGGATTAAAGCTTTTAATAGCCATTGTTTGACCTCCTTAGACGAATTACATTCCTTCGAAGAGCGGAATTGTATTACCTTCAGCCAGTTTTACAATTGCTTTCTTGTAATCGGAACGCTTACCTTCATATTTGCCCATACGCTTGGTTTTGCCCAGAACGCGGATGGTGTTGACATTCACAACCTTCACATTGAAGATGGCTTCAATGGCTTGGCGGATCTCAGTCTTGTTTGCGCCCATTGCCACCTGGAAAGTGTACTTGTTGTCCTTCATCATATCAGAAGTCTTTTCGGTCACAATGGGTCTGATGATAATGTCGCGAGGATTGGCAGCCATTATGCGAGCACCTCCTCAATTCTTGCTACGGCATCTTTAGCCAGCAGTACTTTTTCCGCATTCAGGATATCGTAAACGTTCAGGCAGTCGTTGGACAGGGCCTTAACCTTTTCGATGTTGCGGGAAGATTTTTCTACGTTTTCGTTTTCCCCGTCAGTGATGATCAGGGCTTTTTTGTCAGCAGCTTCAAAACCAGTCAGCATAGCGACAGCATCTTTGGTCTTGGGAGCATCGAAGGTCAGGTTGTCTACCACGACCAGTGCGCCTTCAGCCACTTTTGCGCTCAGTGCGCAGCGGATCGCCAGACGACGGGCTTTCCGAGGCATATCTTTAGCATGGCTCCGGGGAGCAGGACCGAAGACGGTACCACCGCCTACCCACAGAGGAGAACGGACGGAACCAGCACGAGCCCGGCCAGTACCTTTTTGTTTCCAGGGTTTTCTGCCACCGCCCCGTACCATACCGCGGGTCTTGGTCGCATGAGTGCCCTGACGTTCGTTGGCTTGCTGCATCACTACAGCCTGATGGACAACGGCTTCGTTGAATTCTACGCCAAACACGTAATCCATCAATTCTATTTCTTCACCGGTCTGTTTGCCAGTGATATCGTAAACTGCTACTTTCGGCATTGAAACGCCCTCCTTTCGTTAAACCTTATTTTTGTTCTGCTTTCACGACATCGGGACGAACCGTGTCTCTCAGCAGCAGGAAGGTACCAGCGGCACCAGGTACAGAACCTTTCACCATGATCAGGTTGCGGTCCTTGTCCACTTTTGCGATCGTTAAACGCTGCACAGTCGCGCTGATTCCACCCATACGGCCAGGCAGTTTCTTGCCTTTGATCACACGGCCGCCAGGACCGGAATGCATCGGGCCGTTGGAACCAGGTTCACGATGGGATTTGGAACCGTGTTTCATAGGACCACGTGCGAAGTTGTGGCGTTTGATCGTACCAGCGAACCCTTTACCACGGGAAACGCCGACAGCGTCAACCAGATCGCCAGCTGCGAAAATGTCAGCCGCAATCTTGTCACCGACTTTATATTCAGAAGGAGCATCCAGACGGACTTCGCGGACAACCTTTACAGGAGCCACACCAGCCTTGTCGAAGAAGCCCTTCATGGGTTTGTTGACTTGTTTTTCTTTGATATCCCCAAAACCCAGCTGGACAGCATTATAGCCGTCTTTTTCTTCGGTCTTGTTTTGCAGCACGACGCAGGGACCCGCTTCTACAACCGTTACGGGAACCAAAGTACCGTCAGCTTCAAAAATTTGGGTCATACCTAATTTTTTGCCTAAGATTCCTTTAGCCATCATCGCACCTCCTTACGCTTTGATCTCGATATCTACACCAGCAGGAAGATCCAAGCGAGTCAGTGCATCGATCGTCTTAGCTGTAGGTTCCAGGATGTCAACCAGTCTCTTGTGCGTCCGCATTTCGAACTGTTCACGGGAGTCTTTGTTGACATGGGGGGAACGCAGAATCGTATAGATGTTTTTTTCCGTAGGCAGGGGAATCGGGCCGGATACCTGAGCACCGGTACGTTTCGCCGTTTCTACGATTTTGGAAGCACTCTGATCCAGTGCTTTGTAGTCATACGCTTTCAGGCGTATACGGATTTTTTGAGTCTTTGCCATTGTTTTTAATTCCTCCATTCGCCACGTTTCCAAGAACGGACATACTCAGCAGAAGTTCCCTTCTTTGCCAGCGGGCCAGAAGCCATCTTCTGCCTCATCGCGGGCCCTGTAAAGCATAAGAATATGAGGGGCTTTGGCCAAGCCCCTCATATGGGCTTTCATTCGATTGAATCGGAAGGATTAGCCTTCGATTTCGGTAACGACACCGGCGCCAACGGTATGGCCGCCTTCGCGGATAGCGAAACGCAGACCTTGTTCGATAGCGATCGGGGTGATCAGTTCCACATCCATCACCACGTTGTCCCCAGGCATAACCATTTCGGTGCCTTCAGGCAGGTGAGCTACCCCAGTAACGTCGGTGGTACGGAAGTAGAACTGCGGACGGTAGCCGTTGA
>NZ_JBQOUY010000002.1:0-194780 GCF_052216985.1 Acidaminococcus nyctereutis | reverse complement strand
TCTGGCAGCAGTTGGCCTGGCAACAGTTTCCCGAAAAGGCCTCCTCTAGTTTGTTCACCGCTGTTTCCAGGGCTGCCACGTTGATTTTCTTCACCTTGTCATAGTTCATCGAGGAAAGGTCGATGGAAATCTTCGTCTTTGTGGCAAGGGTTTCCAGTCCCGACTGGATGTCCGTCAGGTCCTTCTTCCATACAATCTCGTTCTGACTTGCCATTATGGCCCTCCTCCCGAATCATCCGAACAGTTACAGTTGCCGCCACTGCAGTTGCAGTCACATTGCCCTCTTGTCTGGCAGGTGCAGTTTCTCGAACTGCACTGGCTGATGCTCTGGCAGGTTTGGCAGGAACTGGACTGGCATTTTGTGCTCTGGCATCCCTGGCAGGTCTGGCAGCCCTGGCAAGTCTGGCAATACACGCAGTTCCCACAATTATCCACGTTAACCGCGTAGGTATTAAGCTGTTCCAGGGCCGTCTGCAGTTCCGTCACATGGAGGGCCTTTACCTTGAGTTCACTGGCATCCCCAAGGGCTGCTGTGTCAGTAAAATTCGTCTTATTGATGGTTCCGTTCTTGGCCATGGTTCTTCTCCAATAGCTTCTGCCCATACTGCTGGATGGCCATGAGGACCGGGGTAAAGACGGCCCGTTTGAACTTGCAGTAAGATTCCTTCCGGGCCTTGTCCCCCACCAGCTTGCAGCCTCCCTGGCAAAAGGCGAGGGCCGTGCAGGATAAGCACTCTTTTCTGTGTTCACGAGTATGATCTCCCGCAAGGATCCGCTGCAAATACGAAAAGTAACCATCACGGATGGTGCCAACCTTCCGGGATGTATTATGGCAAGGGTAGAGATTTCCCTGGAGGTCCAGATTCAGCACCGTGAGACCATTCCCGCAGGCAGCAGTATACCGATTCCACTTTCCTTTTCCTGTCAGGTAGAATTCCTTCAAAGCATGGAATAACTGGTGGATGTAAGCTTCTTCTGTGTACCTTTCTACAGGAACCCTTTTCCCGAAGCCATCCAGGAACCGGAGGGTCATTTCCTTCATCTCCCGCGCTACCCGTCCGTAGTCGATAGCCAGCAGGTCCTTCTTGGGAAGGCCGGTATCCATGATTTCATCCAAGTTCACCGCAATTTGGTAGCCATGGATGGCGCTGTACTCTTCCGAAATCTGCTGGAAAGCCTGGAGGACTTCCCAGGGATAGGCTTTGGCGGAAAGAACCGCAGAAAGACAGAGATGTTCCAGGGCCAGGATCCGTTCCCGGATTTCCGGCACGGAAAACACATCGTACCCTCTTGTTTCCTTCACATGAGGCCCGTCCCAGGAAACACAGACCGTGAAATTCCGGGCATTAAAAAAACGGACCATTTTGTCCGTCAGTGCCCGTCCATTGGTGATGATCCCAAAGGTCATAGGGAGTTTTCGCTGTTTCACCGCAGCCACCACTTCCTGGATGGTCCCAAAGTACAAAAGAGGCTCCCCACCATAAAACTGCAGATGGAGTGGCCTTGTATTTTCATTGATTACTTCTTCCAGAAAGTCGTAAATTTCTGGATTGACTTCCCGGGTCAGGGCTTTATGCACCAAAGGATGCTGCAGACAGTAGGCACAATTCATGTTGCAGGAATTCCCCAACATGAGGAATACCGTATTGATGTTCCGTCTTACGTACTTCATCTTCCACTCCTTACTATGATCTTCACCAGCCGCACGTTTTCTGCGGTATCGTCCTTCACGATCTGTCCCACCGCCTGGGTAAGATTTTCTCCCGGAAGGGCCATCCGGCCTACCCCAGGCATTTCGGAAGGGATCACCCAGCCGCCCTTCTTGGCTTTCCCGTACATCCGGACCGGAACACGGCCGGCCAGAGCTACGGGGATATACGTGGGGAGGTTCACCTTCAGGATGTCATCCCCCGGGGAAAGGGTCCGGCCCCCGATGATGGAAGCGAAATCTTCCGTATGGACCCCCACCACGCATTGGCTGCTGGCAGTGGCTTTGATATATTGCTCTTTGCCAGAAGTTTCGTCCAGGGCAATGATGTCTCCCCGCTGAGTATCCCCGCCCCGGGGAAAGAATTCAGCGTAGTCGTTATAGACCGCGTTGTAGACTTTCGCGGCGGTAAGCGTACCGGTCAAGGTCACATTCCCATTGGCGTCCGTTGCCACAAACCGGCTGTCGTTGGTCAGTTGGCTGGTTTTATCCGGAATGGTGGGGCGGTCCAGCAAATCCTTATAACTTCCACTTTTGGCCACGGCTGCCAGGGAACCCGCCTCCCCGTTGAGTTCCGCCTTGGTGGCATAGGTCTCAGCAATGTTATTTCCCTTCCCATCAGCCAGAGCGGCCTGGGCGGTAGCCGCAGCATCCAGCTTTTTCCCGATGGCTGCCATGATGGTGGTGGCAAAGTTGGGATCATTCCCCAAGGCATCAGCCAATTCTTTCAGGGTATCCAGGGAAGCATCTGAGCCATTAATCAGTTCTGCTATTTTCTGCTTCACATAGGCTACATTAGCGATCTGAGTGCATTGGGCATTGTTTGCGGGAGTCGGGGCTACAGGCGTTCCCGTAAGGGCAGGACTGTTCACGTCCGCTTTCGCTTTCAGGTCAATCTGCATCTGGGCCAGTTTCTCAGCAGCACTTTCAGCACTTTGCCTTGCCCGGGTAGCCTGGGTGGTGGCTCCTTCCTGAGACGTCTTAGCCGCAGCAGCACTGCTGGCAGAGGCTTTGGCACTGGTGTCTGCAGCCTTGGCGCTGGCTGTGGCTTCCGTTGCTTTTTGGGAAGAAATCGTAGCCCATGTTTTGGCCGACTTGGTCCCGGAAATGCCATCCGGTTCTCCATCACTCTCTGCCCAGGCCTGGGCTGTTTCGGACCATGTCTTGGAAGACCTTGCCCCGGAAACCCCGTCCGGCTCCGAAGTACTTTCCGCCCATTGTCTAGCTGTATCTGCCCAGACTTTAGAAGAACGGGTGCCTTCCCCAGCTGGAGCGCTGTCGCTTTCTGCCCAGGCTTCCGCCATATTCTGGCTGTTTAAGGCATTCACCGCATATTCCCCGGCCTTTTCCTTGTATTCCCTGGCCTGATCTGCGGCATATCCGTCCACTACATCCCCCATTTCCACTTCACTGTTGTTTTGGACGGTCAGTGTCACTTCTACATTGGCCCCATCAGACATTGTGGGCCACCCCCTTAATGATGAAAGATTTGGTAAAGAAGCAGGTGAGGATCCGTTCTGTCTCGCTGTTCATAATGGCCAGGTCATAAATGTATGCCCCAGGTTCCAGAGAATCCAACGCTCCCTTGGGCACCACCACGTCTACGAAGTTATTATCCGGGTTGTAGAAATTATCCGAATAGACCACCTCGGAAGAGTTGGTGGTCTTCTTAATGGCAAAGACCACTTTGTCCGCGTTGGTCAGCTTGTAATTGCTAAACCGGAAGCGAATGGAAAAGGTATCGTATTGGGACACCTGGATATTCTTGTTTTCGTCAATGACCAGCATCTTAGCCTCCTCCCGAATCGTCGCTGCAGTCACAGTTGCAATTGCAGTTGCACTGGGAATTTTCTTTCCAGTATTCTTCCGTATGAGACCGGTTTACCAGTTCCTGGAGGATGCGCCGGAGGGTGTAGGTTCCTGCCGGAATTCCCCGGTGTTTCCGGATATGGTAAGCAGACTTGATGGACAGCAGTCTCGGTACCGATGTGGGGCCTGTCTCCACATCCCAGGAATTCAAGCCCATCACCCGTGCGTCCTTGTCTGCCTGAGTGCTGGATGTGACGGCAATTTCCACCTGGTCGATGAGCCGGTCATCGGTCAGGGTCCCCATCCCGTTATAGGTGACCCGGACCGTTTTCCCCGCATCCGCTGCCGAGAACTTCAGAGTCCCAGTGTTCCAGCCCTCGATACCATGTTCCGTGGTAAGGTAGTCCGGCCAGTACTGTCCCTGTGCCGGTTCTTCCGATACTTCCGTAAGGAGTGCCCCGTTCTGGAACTTCACCTGCAAGGTGGTGGGAGAGGTCTTCTGGGGCACTTCCGCCAGACGGATGGTATAGGGACTGTTGCTGGGGATCACGTGTCTTTCGTCGAAGATTTTCTTGATGTCAAAGGTATTTTCAAAGGGATTGAATCGATAATCATGGATGGCCATCAACTTCCTCCTTTCCATTGTTTCAGGGCTGAAGACTGGGACTGCTCGATATCCTTGGACCGCCGTTCGATCTCTGATAGGTACCGGTCCACGGAAAAAAGAGGTTCTCCCAGCTCCATCTCGGTCTTGATGCCCTTTTCCCCGGATAGAGTGTATTTGATCTTCTTGATGGGATAGGTATCCGCAATCCCGTCAAGACGCCTTATCTCCGCCAGTCCGTCCGTGGACATGTGGCGGACGTTGAAGGTCCCGTCCGGGTAAGGGTACTCCAGCCTCACCCCGCTGATCTTGGCGGACTTCACTGGAGCCTTGTACTGGCTGATCTGGTTTTCGCCCCACCTTTTGGCATCGGCGGCATCGTAGGCTTCCGGCAGGTTCCAGACGGCCTGGTGGACCCCGTAGCTGTTCTGGCTTTCCTTATCTTCCACAATGCACAGCCACTGTTCGCCCTGATCGTCCACGCTGCCTCCCTTGATCCGGGCCCAGTTCACCAGTTTGGACACATCCCAGGAGGGTGTATAGGACGATATATGTTTTCCCACCGTGAGACGCGCCTGCTCGTTGACGGAGGTTTCCCGTCTCCTAAAATACAGGCAGCGGTATTCATCCACCCCGTACACGTAGTCCACGGCGAAATCTGCCAGGGTGTTCAGGGCTTCTTTCACCGTCACCCCGTCAAAGACCAGTTTCGTAGGGCTGTACCCCACGCTCTGAATCTTGCTGTCGTTGTAGACCACCTGGAGGGTCTGGCGTTCCACCTGCCGGGCGATGTCCCGGACAATGTCTCCCACATCCGTGTTCTCGTAAGTCTTCCAGAGCATCACATTCTCCAGCCGGTTGTAGAAACCGTAGCCCTTATACACGAACTTGGTATCCGTAGTCCCTTCAATGGGCCGGCTGATGATGTACCCGCTGTACCAGGGTTTCCGGTCTCCATACAGGTGGATGTCGATCCGTTGCATGTAGTCCAGCTGTGTGTTGGAAGGCTGCCGGTAAAAGGTCAGCTGGCACTGGCCACAGCCGGTGCTGGTGATTTCAAAGGTCACTTCGTTCAGGGCATTGGCCTCGCTGCCTCCCCCAAAAATGGCCGTCCGGGTCCCGTCCTTTTTGTAGGCATAGACCACGAACTGGCCGGGATAGTACTCATGGACCTTGCCCCGGTCGCTGTTCCCTTCACCAGCCCCGGTAGGCCCGGCAAAGATCCACCGGCCGAACAGGCCCCGTCCAAAGATGAAATTTGTCATACAAACCACCTGTTGGTATAGGTAATTTCCACTGTGCCTGCTCCTCCTGTATAGAGGAAGAGATTGGCTCCCGGTTTAGCGTGGAGAAAAGTGCCCGTAAAGGCATTGATGCTGTTGTCCTTGTCCCGCCACACCGTTCCTTCCCGGCCGTTGACGATGGAGGTTTTGGGAGCCACCAGGAGGGCATCCGTCAGGGTGAACTTCTCTTTGGCCTCCTGGTGCCAAACCGTAAGATTCGTCATCCGGTCCAGGGGGATAAAGCGGAAGGTAAGAGGCGTATCCACGCTCCCCAGGTTGTGGAGGACCATTTCCGCCTGCACCGTAGCCTGGGGAAAAGTGAACACCACCCGGGACTCCTGGGCTTCATACCGGAAGGGGTCGGCCAGGAGAAGGGACACGGTGATGTCGCTCCGTCTCTGCTTGAACCCGTTCTCGAACTTGTGCTTGATTTTCGACAGGCAGGCCACGTGGTAAACCCGGTCCGGACGGCCTGCCATCAGGGAATAGTCTGTCTGGCCAAAGAAAGTGTAGGCTTCGTTCAGTACCTCGTCATGGTCCTCTTCCGTAGCCCCCTCCATGGAAAACTCCACCTGGAGAGTCCGCCCGTCAATTTTCCCATCCCCCACCGCATCACTGCCATGGGCAAAGGCCCGGGACTGGAGCTTGCTCCGGAAGGTGTAGCTGCCGCTGTCCGTCAGGCTCCAGTGGACCGGCAGCTTGTATTCCACCCCGTCTTTGGTGATGGTGAGCCCCTGCTCCCCTTCTTTTCGTTCCGGAAATTTCATGTTATGCACCTCTCAGTCCCGCCAGTACAGCGTCGGTAAACCCGTCCATCAGATCATCCAGATCCGCGGCGTTGTTGATGTCCCCATAGTTGTTGAAGGTGGTGGCCACTTCCCGGTTATCATTGGCTTCAGACGAATTCACGATTCCTTCGGCAATGCTGTCGAACACCGCCCGGTTCAGGGGCAGGGCCACTTCGTCCCCGGCATCCCCCAGTACACCCACCAAAGGTCTTGTGAAATACCCGCCTTTGGCATAGTGGGGTGTCTTTCCAGCTCCCTGTGCCGCTCCTGCAGCCGTATTGGTTGCTGCAGCCGCCATGCCGATCCCCACCGCTGCAGATGTCCCACCAGCCAATAGACCCGTAGCCACCGGCCCGGCAGAGGGGTCGATGACCAGTTTCAGCCAGGCCGCGGGTGCCAGAGCCCCGGCTGCTGCTGTTCCCTGGGCCACCGTCTTGGCTGCACTGGCCGCATTGAGTTTATCCCCAAATAGAGCCGTCACCAGCATCCCGGAAAGCATCTGGGAGAAATAGCTGGCGATGGTTTTCAGCATGGCCTTTCCCAGATCCAGGAAGGCATCCTTGGCGTTCTTGGCTCCGGTCAGGATATCCGTAAAGGCAGTCTCCAGACCGCTTAATGTGGTGGATGCCATGTCCGCAATGAGTTCCAGGGTTCCCATATGGGCATTCATATAGGCTTCCTGGTAGGTATCCATGAGAGACTTTTCCGCATCGATGTTGCTTTGCCGGAGGGCCATTTCTGCTGTGAGAGTCTCCTGCAGCAGAGCCAGGGAGTTCTGGTTATAGGCTTCATCCAGAGCCGCCTGGATGTCTTTCCCCTGGGCAAAGTAGGCATTCCGTTCTTCCATGTAGCTTTTGTAGGCCGCCGCTTTTTCCAGGTTAGCCTGTTTGTCAAAGGCGATCTCGTTGGCACTGGTCTGTTCATAGGCGATGCCCTTTTCCTTCAGGGCATTTAAAAACACAGCCTTCTCTGCACTGGTGAGACTAATGAAGTCCTGGGACAGTTTGGCGTACTTGTCATCGATGGAAGCCACCGCCTTTTCCATGTCGGACTGCATCTTCATGACTTCCTGCTCCTGCTTGGAACCATACAAGGTGAGTTTCGCCGTCACCGCATCAAAGGACAGGTCCCGTGCCTTGTTCATCAGTTCCCGGGCTTTGGCCTGTTCTTCAGAAAGGGCATCCAGACGTTTCTGGGCATAGAGTTCCGCCAGACGGGTCTTATCCCGTTCGTAGTTCTCATTGGCGGATTTGGATTTCTCCAGTTCATCCGTTTCTTCCTTGTACCACCGGTCCACCAGGGCACTCTTGGTCTGGAAGGTCCGGAACCATTCTTCTTCGATGCTCTTGCTGGTCTGGGCAGCGGCATTGGCCAGCTGGTCCGCTCCACCGGAGCTTCCGCCCCGTCCGCCACCGCCGCCACCGGAACCGCCTCCGCCACCTCCTCCAGAAGGAGCCGGAATGTCCGTACCCCCGCCCCGGAGGTTGCTGAAGTCCGGCAGCTTGAATTCCCGTTTGGCAGGAGCACTGCCGCCACTGCCACCACCGCCTCCACCGTTTTCCCCGCCCATGGATCCCAGGGCATTGTTGGTTTCCAGGATCTTCTGGATCAGGCTAGAGAGCCAGCTGATGGCTTCGCTGACAAAATTGGCAATGGTAGATAGACCGCTGGAAGCCCAGGAGGGAAGGATGCTGCCTGCCATATCCGACAGGATGCTTCCCACTTCATCGATGCAGGCCCCGATGCCTTCCACCAGATAGGTGAAGGCATTTAAAATCCAAGTGACGCATTCACTAAGGACGCTGATGAAATTCAGCACCCCATTGACCACACCGCCGATCACCTGCAGAGCCGCATAGAAGGCAGCCCCCATCACCGCCGCCACCAGGGTGAACACAGGTTCCAGAGCTTGGAGATTGGCGATGATTGCCTGGGCCGCCGCACTCATCATGGTCCGGACGGCATCCACAGCCCTTGTAACCGTTTCCATCTTGATGCCCATGGTTCCCAGCACATCTTCCACGGTCATCCCGCTTTTTACGATGGCATAGAGGGCCGTAGCAACAGCAGCCGCCACCGCAATGAAAGGAGCCGCTGCCGTAACTGCCGCAATGAAGGGGGCAGCCATCAGGGTCACTTTGGTCACGAAAAGGCTGATGGCCGGAATGGCAAGGCCGGTCAAGGTGGAAACAATCAAAATAATGCCGGCCTGGAATTCCGGAGGGATGGCCGTAAGCAAGGCTTCTGTTAATCCAGAGGATTGAACCGTTGCGGCAAAGTTGGTCAGTATATCCCCCAGGGACTGGAAGAGCCCCGTCAGATTCAGAGCTTCTGCAATCTGGAGTCCTACCTGGGCCGCGGACTGTTCCAGCCCGTCCATGAGGGTGGACCAGGTGCCGCTGATGGTCTGGCTTTGCTGGTCCATCATGCCGCCGAAACTCTGCTCCATGCCGCTGACCAGCGCTGTGATCCCGGTTGCCGCGTCAATGGCCCCTTTGGACACCATGCTCATGGCTTCCGGCACGGAAACCCCGATCTGGTCTGCCAGCATTTTCCAGGCCGGGATCCCGGTTTCCGTCAGCTGCATCATTTCACCGGCCTGGACCTTGGATTTGGCGGCCATTTGCCCCAGAGCCAGGGTGATCCGGTTGATGCCTTCCGCCCCCAGGCCTACGCCGGCAGCTGCATCCCCAACTGCCGTAAGGGTCGGTATAACCTGCTCTGCAGAGAACCCAAAAGCAATGAACTTCTGGGCTGCCTGAGACACCTGGCTGAACTCGAAGGGGGTCTTGGCTGCAAAGTCCTGCATCTTGGCCAGGAAATCCTGGGCTTTTTCCGCGCTCCCCAGCATATTGGTGAAGGCGGTCTTTGTACTCTGGAGACTGGCCCCTGCTTTCACAGAAGCCACTCCCAGGGCGGCCAGCCCGGCCCCGATGCCGCCCAGAACGGCCAGAGACTTTTTAGAGAGATCCAGGGCGTCACTCCCAAAGGCGGTCTTGATCTGACGTTTGGTTGCATTGAGTTCTTTCCGGAGATCGGAGGTATCCGCCCCGATCTTGACCAGAAGGTCAGCGATGGTTGCCATGTCCGTCAGCTCCTTTCCGTCTGAATTCCTCGAAGAAGGCATCCCGCTCTGCTGCGATTTCGCTGCCTGTTTTCTTAGGCAGGAAGGGTTTCATGAGTTTCTCTGTCCGTACAGGCTTTCTCGTATGGACGCTCATCAGGCAGGCCACCCAATAGGCGGTCTCCCACTTTTTCCTTTGTTCAGCTATGGTCCGGCACTCAGCCATTCTGTCCAGTTCCATGGGAGTCAGGGCATAGAATTGGGCAGGCAGAAGATGCAAGAGACCATAGGCCACATCTTCCGCCCACCCCAGCCACTCGTTAAAAGACGGGACTTCTTCCTGTCCCTCTGTCAGTTTTTTGGCTTCGTTTTCCCCTTCGCCTGTTCTTTATCTGGTTCCTCTTCCGGGAAGATGGCATAGTACACTTCTTTCCCCAGGATGCCGGAACCGGCGATGGCCTTCACCACCGGCTGGACGAATTCGTCCATCTCGTGGCCTTCATCGATCAGCTCCTGCATCTTATTGGCGTACCACTGGGGATTCTTGATTCCGTGCTGCCGGAGGCCGATGGACAGAAGCGCTGTCAGAATCCCCAGGTTCAGTTCCTGATTCCGGATAATGTCCCCAGCGCTCTTGCCGGTAATGTTTTCCACCTGGATCAGCCGGCCGATGTCGAAATACAGATACTGGCCAGGGCCGAAGACTTCAAAATCGATTTTCTTCATCTTATTCTTTTCCTCCTATTTGCCGGTGGTCACAGCCGTTCCATCCGCACTCTTCAGTTCACTGAGGGGCCCGTCCCCGGAAATGGTCCCGGAGAGGGTGGCCACGTCATCATGAGGGGTGGACAGGCTGCATTCCGTCACGGAACCCCAACCGGTCACATAGCTCTTGTCTGGATATTCGAATTTGATGTGGACCTGCTTCCCGGCCAGGAAAGAGGCTTCCAGGAACCGGGCTCCCTTGTCTCCTGCCAGGTACACACTTTCCAGATCCAGGGACCAGTTCCGGAGACCCGGGATAGTGGATTTCCACCCGCTGGACGTTTTGCTGCTGGCGTCGATTTCGTCCGCCTGCCGGGTCAGGTCCCCGCTCCGCTGGCCTCCTAACAACAGCCAGGTGGGATTGGTGTCGGATTCTCCTGCATTTAAATAGATCAGATAGTCCTTGCCGGCAGTGGCCGTGTTGGAGGCTTCACTCCGGCTGGGAAACGTTGTCGTTGCCATATTATTCCTCCTTATGGATGTTCTGGATGAGGACTTCCAGGGTGATCACCCCGCTGTAGCCGGTCTCATCCTCCGGGTAGGTTTCATAGAAATCCACTCCCTGGGCGCTTACGTAGAACTCGTCTCCCGTAAGGTCCAACTGCTCCATTCCGAATAGGTTGATGAGCTTCTCCGCCAGGGAGTTGATTTCATACCGGCCCTTATAGTTGCTGTAAATGTGGATATGAGCCGAAAGGTGGGTCATGTCATCGGTCTTGGTGGACTTGTCCTGGACCGTCATGGTCCCCAGGGTAATGAACGGCAGCACCGCTTCCTGGGGCACATAGTCATAGACGGCCAGTCCCGTATGGTTCCTGAGAAAGGCCACCAAGGCCTTATGCACTGCGTTATTGGGTAATCTCTTCATGGCTCCTGTACCGCTTTCTTCACATCACGGAGCAGCTGGGGTTCCACATAGTCGTAGGAAGGCTTGAAGAAGGGCTTCCCTGCCTGGGCCGGAATCCGGGACCGTTTCGTAAACACAGGGCCTCCCTTAAAGAACCGGAGGGCCTTTTTCTTCTTGGGCCTTACCGTATGGGCCCTACTGCCGAATTCCACCAGATGGGCATAGGGCTGGTTGCTGAACACCTGCCCTTCCAGCTTCACGGTGGAAAACCGCTGCCTGATGGATTTTTTCAGCTTCCCCGACCGGACCGGGACCCGCTGCCGGGCCTCCCGGTATACCGCATTGGTTCCTCTTTTGAGGGCCGCTTCCACCCGGAGACGGGTCTTTCCATCCCAGGCGGAAATCTGCCGGATGGCTTTGCTCAGTTCCCCTTCCGGGACTTTTACCGTAAAAACAGCCATGGCTACACCCCCTGTTCATACCGATGGACGATCAGGGTGGTGCTGTCCCGGTAGGTGTTGTCCACAGTCTCGATTTCGTACAGTTCTCCAGCGAGCCTCAGTCTCCATCCCCGTTTCAAATCCTTTCGGGGCCTGATCTTCAGCCGCAGCTGTTCCCGATTCATGGGAGTCCCCTGGGCTTCCTGCTCGGCATAGTTAGTCTGGATCACCTGGGCCCAGATCCGCTCCACCTCTTCATAGTCTGTATGGAAGCCTCCGTAGCCGTCTTCTGTGGGCTTGGGCTGAAGGAGTGTGATCCGTTTGTCCATCTTCCCGATTTTCATTAGAACGCATCCCTCCGTTCCCCAAACAAAAGAGAGCGCAGGGTGAGGAGCAGATTGTGGTAATCTGCATCCTCCCTGTGCTCGTAGAGATAGGATACCGCGAAAAGGACGGCCATTTTAAAAGCCGCCTTTTCTTCCGGGTCTTCCTTTCGGATGGTATCCAGACAGAGCCTTTCAGCGGAAGCAATGAGACGGGCAATAATGTCGTCCTCCTCGTTTCCGTCTACCCGAAGGTAGGCTTTTGCTTCCTCAAGTGTTACGAGTCCCGTCATTGCCAATCCCATCACCTCCCTGCAAATTCATCAGCCGGCCTGGATTTCCAGAACTTTCACGGTTTCCGGCAGGATCAGACGGCCATCCACCCGTTCGCTGGCCAGGAACCCGATCTGCCCGTTGGCTGCATAGAGCTCGCTGAGCCGTTTGAACTTCCGGCCCTGCCGGTCGGCGATCCAGTAATAGGAATAGTCCCCCAGGGCAATGACCTTGTTCCCGGCTGCCAGTTCCGGTACAAAGCTGGACGTGCGGTAAGGCAGGCTGAGAATCCGGTCCGGCTGGCCCACCTGGACGGAAGGCTGCCAGATGTAGTTCCCATTGTTGTCTTTCAGTTTCCGGATAGCCTTCACCGTGGAATCGTTCAGGATCCAGGAAGCATTTCTCCGATAAGGAGTCCGAAGGCTGTGGTACAGGTCCATCATGTCATCAAAAGTAATGGCCGTTTTCGCTGCCGTTACTCCCACTTCAGCACCCTGGAACACCCCCAGAGGCTTATGCTTCCCATCGCCCACCAGGAAGGCTTCTTCTTCCTTGGTCCCGATGCGCCGGGCAAATTCCTGGGTAATGTAGCTTTCCAGGTCAAAGACACTGTCGTTCATCAGTTCTTCGGAAACCCGGATGGCGGTCCCCAGTTTGTGAGCCCCCAGGTTCACCTGGCTGAAGGTGTCGTCGCTTTCCGGGTAGGCACTGCCTTCTTCCATCCAGGCCGCTTCCCCATGGCTGGCTACAACAGGGATCGTGTGATCCCCGGAAGACGTGCGGATGGTATGGGCCAGACTGCGGAAAAAGTTCTCTTCCTGGAGAGCCGCCACAAGGGTCCGTTCGTATTCATCCGGGACCAGGTACCCGCCTTCCGGATCGGAGCCAATGGTCAGGGTATCCTTCACTTCCTGGATGTTCCCCTTGCCCCGGAAGGCCTGCCAGAAGGCTTTGCCATAGGCATCACTGGCCCGGCCTTTCTTTTCGTCCGGTTTCATCAGCCCAGCCCCCGGGTTTCCCTTCAGTGCCGTATCGATGGTTTGATTCATTTCATCATCGATGTTCCGCTGGCGTTCCAGCCGTTCGATTTCTTTGCCCAGGGCCACCACTTTTTCTTCCATCCGGTCATAGACAGCGCTGTCTTCTGCAGAGACCATGCCGTCCTTATCCCGGTGGGACTCCAGGAAGGCTTTAGCCATTTCCCAGGTGTTGGCTCTTTCTTCTCTCAGTTTCAGGATCTGATTCATGGATATTCCTCCTTAATGCACAAGAAGGCCCAGCCGCTTCATGAGTTTGTCCGCGGGGACCTTGTTGGATACAAGTTCGTTAGTTTTTTGATTGATGGACAGCTTTGTCAGCAGAGAATTGGTGACTGCCGCCCGGCTGAACAGCATGGCATCTACGTCCAGATTTTTCTCTGGACCTTCATCGGTATAGAGGATGGAGTCGGCAAAGCCTAGTTCCACGGCCTTCTTGGCGTTGAACCAGGACTCTGCATCCATCAGCCTGGAAATCTTGTTCCGGGACAAGCCTGTCTTGATTTCATAGGCGTTCACGATACTTTCTTTTACTTCGGCCAGCATGTCGATGGCCTTCTGCATTTCCTTACTGTCCCCAATGGCTACGGTAATGGGGTTGTGGATCATCATCATGGCTACAGGGGACATTTCCACCTGGCTCCCAGCCATGGCAATGACGCTGGCTGCAGAGGCTGCCAGCCCATCGATCTTTACGGTCACCTGTCCCGGATAGTCCATCAGCATGTTGTAGATCTGGGCCGCCGCAAACACATCGCCCCCCGGGGAATTGATCCAGAGGGTAATGTCCCCGCTGCCGGTCATCAATTCATCTTTAAAGAGTCTCGGGGTCACTTCATCCCCGAACCAGGTTTCATCGGAGATTTCTCCGGAAAGGTACAGGGTGCGGGTTTCGTCGCCTTCGTTTTTCACCCAGTTCCAAAATTTACGTTTCATGGGTTTCCTCCTTGCTGCCGGTTCCTGCAAACAGCCCGGCATCCTTTAGTTTCGTCATGTTCCCGTTAATCAGGTACAGGTCTCCGCCTTCTTCTTCCGGGATCCGGTTCATGTTCTCCAGCTCCCGGATATCGTTGGCGGACAGCCACCCGTTCTGCCGTCCTACGGCATAGCCGTTCATCCGGCTTTCGTAGTCGCCCCGGAGCAGACCATCCACGTTGAAGTGGATTTCATACCGGGTCCGTTCTTCCGGGGTCAGGAGGGATTGACTCATAGCCTGTTCCCATCGGGACACCCAGGGCCCCAGGGTATATTTCACAAATTCCAGGGACTGCTGCTCGATGTTGGAAAAGGTGGATTTTTCCAGGTCTCCGATCATATGAGGGGGCACCCGGAAGATCCGGGCAATCTCATCGATCTGGAACTTCCGGGTTTCCAGGAACTGGGCCTGATCCGGGGAAATTCCGATGGGAGAGTACTTCATCCCTTCTTCCAGAACGGCTACTTTGCCGGCGTTGGAACTTCCCCCGAACTGGGACTGCCAGGCTTCCCGGACCCGCTGGGGATCCTTGATGGTCCCCGGATGTTCCAGGACCCCGCTGGGAGACGCTCCGTTGGCGAAGAACTTGGCCCCGAACTCCTCACAGGCAATGGCCATGCCGATGGCGTTCTTGGCCATGGCAATGGGAGAATAGCCCACCAAGCCGTCAAACCCAAGGCCGGGAATGTGCATCACGTTCTCCTTCCGGAGCCGGACGGTGCCGTATTCTTTGATTTTCGGATTTTCATCGGTGGCTTTGGTATAGAGGTAGTAGATTTCCCCATTCCCGTCCCGGCACACTTCCATCCGGTCCGGCATCAGGGGATACAAGGCTACCACCTGCCCTCTCCCGTTCCGGATGATCTGGGCAAAGGCATTCCCCCACAGCAGAAGGTGGGTCATAAGGGTTTCCCGGAAGACGAAGCTGGTCATCTCCGGATTCGGGGCATCATGAAGAAGCCCGGCCAGGGGATGATTGAAATCCCGCATCTTCCCATTTCCCTCCCTGTTGTACCGAAAGAGATGGAGGGGCAAGCCGGCAATGGATTCCGATAGGACCCTTACGCAGGCGTATACCGCCGTCATCTGCATGGCAGACCGCTCGTTCACCGCCTTACCGGAAGAAGAACCTCCGAAAAAGAACCAGTGCCCTCCTCCCAGAAGACTGTTTTTGGGCTTGTCCCTGGATTTGAAGAGTTTGGAGAGAAAATTCATAAAACTGCTCCTTTCACATAGGTTTCCAATCCATCTGTTTTCTTAAATCTATTGGAATTTTTATTATTTTTCTTGACATAATGAGATATAACTCATATTATGGTATCAGGAGGTACAAATGGAATTTGAAGTGATTTTCTACGAAACGGAAAACGGTCAAAAACCTGTTGAAGATTTTTTGTTAAGCCTCAACACAAAAATGCGAACCAAAATGGTTCAAATGATGGAAATTCTTGAAGATAAAGGATTTGCACTTCGAGAGCCCTATACTAAGCCATTGGGAGATGGTATTTTTGAGTTGAGATGTAAGCTAGCGAGCGATATTTCCCGTGCCTTATTTTTCTTCTATATTGGCCAAAAAATCATTGTCACCAATGGCTTTATAAAAAAGACAATGAAAACACCACAGAAGGAAATCCGTCTGGCACAAGAACGTCGAGCCGATTACATCAGACGAATGGAGGAGGCAAAATGAAAACTTTAAAAGAATTCAAAGCGGAACAAATGAAAGATCCTGATTTCGCTTCCGCTTATATGGAACTTGAACCCGAGATGAATATCATCCGTGCTATTGTGGACGCAAGAATTAATCAACACCTTACCCAGAAGGAATTAGCTGCAAAAGCTGGGATTGCACAAACAGAAATCAGCCGAATCGAAAATGGAACCCGCAATCCATCCCTAAAAATCCTGCAACGTTTAGCAGAAGGAATGGGAATGGTTTTAAAAATATCCTTTGAGCCCAAAAAGAAATTAAGTGTATAAAATCTCCCCTGCCCAATTTTGAGCAGGGTCTTTTTTTATACAAACAGCAACCCCCTGGAGTCATAAACACTCTCATGGGCATTGTTTCCGCACCGGATGGCCCGGTCCAGGCCCATGATGGTGGCAATGGCCCCGTCTATTTTTTCCGTGGACTTTTCCTTGTCTGCCTTGATGTTGCCAGCAGGATCTCTCCGGATGTAGATGTTATCCATCATCCATCGAAGGACTGGATGCCCTCCATGAGCAATGCGCTGCTCCAGCGTGAGCTTCATAAGCTCCTTGGTGGGAGGGCTCATGTCCTTGAATCCCTGTCCGAAGGGGACCACCGTAAAGCCCATTCCTTCCAGGTTCTGGACCATCTGTACGGCACCCCATCGGTCAAAGGCGATTTCCTGGATATTGAACCGTTCACCCAGTTTCTCGATGAACTTTTCAATATACCCGTAGTGGATGACATTTCCTTCTGTGGTCTGGATGAATCCCTGTTTGGCCCAGATGTCGTACATCACATGGTCCCGCTTTACCCTAAGGGGCAGGGTTTCTTCCGGCAGCCAGAAGTAGGGCAGGATGCAGTACTTGTCCTGGTCGTCCAAAGGAGGGAACACCAGCACAAAGGCGGTAATGTCCGTGGTGCTGGAAAGGTCCAGGCCGCCATAGCAGATCCGGCCTTCCAGATCTTCCTCCCGCACCGGAAAAGCACAGGCATCCCACTTGTCCATAGGCATCCACCGAACAGACTGCTTCACCCATTGGTTCAGCCGCAGCTGACGGAACACATTCTCTTCGCTGGGTGTCTCTTTGGCGGATTCACAGGCGGCCTTCACTTTGTCGATTCCCACGGTGATCCCCAGGGAAGGATTGGCTTTCTTCCACACCTTCGGGTCGGTCCAGTCATCCTGTTCCGCAGCCCCGTAAATCACCGGGTAGAAGGTGGGATCATGCTTCCGCCCTTCCAGGATATCCATGGCCTTTTGGTGGACTTCGTAGCAGATGCTGTGGGTATCCGTCCCTGCTGTGGTAATGAGGAAGTACAGAGGCTGCATCCGGGCATCCCCGGAACCTTTAGTCATCACGTCGAATAGTTCCCGGTTGGGCTGGGTGTGGAGCTCATCAAACACCACCCCATGGATGTTGAACCCGTGCTTGGAGTAAGCTTCTGCAGACAAAACCTGGTAGAAGCTGTTGGTGGGACGAAACACCATCCGCTTCTGGGAAGACAGGATCTTGACCCGCTTGCTGAGAGCCGGGCACATCCGGACCATATCGGCCGCTACTTCAAAAACGATGGAGGCCTGCTGCCGGTCTGCGGCACAGCCATAGACTTCGGCCCCTTCTTCCCCGTCCCCGCAACAGAGCAGGAGTGCCACAGCTGCGGCCAGCTCACTGTTATGGGTCGGTATAAAAGACCGCCCTGCAAGGTAGCAATGGCTCCGGCTGTCCACCTGGATGCACTGCATGGGGACTTTTTCCTTCATCGGCTCGATGCTCTCCAGATAATGGAAAAGGGAGCGTGTCTTTTTCACACGTTCCCTCTTCCGGCTGCTTTTTCTTTTCAGTTGTGATGTCGGTTGGTCAGAAAATGAAGTGAACCGGATGACATAGAGCGTTTCCCCGGTGGGTTTGCCATACCGCAGGGAAGGCCCTTCCGTCATGGCGTTCTTGATGCCAAGACTCCAGAGCAGTTCCCGCACATCAAGGGCAAGCTGCCTGATCGTGCTGGTATAGGTACTCTGTGCTTTTTTGTCCCCGATGCTCCCGTCAGAATCCACAAGGCCCTGGAGAAGTCGCCAGCGCTGTGCCTCGGATGCCCGAAGATATTCCGGACGGATCCTTTTATCCCGGAAGGTCGGTACGAGGATGTCCCGCAATTCATCAAAATACACCACATCGCTCCCGCCGCACTTCTGTGGATAGCGGTTATGCGTTTCATAAGGAATATGGGACAGGACTTCTTCCACGTCCTCTGTCCGGATGGTGATGCAGGGTTCGTTGGCACATCCATTCCCCAGCCAGTATCCGTAAAGGTACGGATCAAGGGGGAACTGTGCGGGAAGCGTCTGCAGAGGGCTGGCAACGGGGATTCGGATTAAGGACCGACGCGCTTCGGGGGTTCCTGTAAAACGTTCTCTGTATGCCCTGACCTTTTTATAGATCTCTCCTGTGGTCCATTCCTTTTTCTTCCGTTTCCCGTGAATGTATTCCACATCCCACAAATGGCGCTTTCCGGCCACAATGGAGGAACCGTCCCGGAAGGTCAGGCGATAGGCCTGTTCCGTGTCATCCACCGCGCTTTTGGCCACGATATGGCAAGGGGTTCCCGTTTCATCAAATACCCGGTCTCCCACCGTAAGTTCTCCCATGGTCTTCCAGCCATCAGGAGTCGGGATCGGCGTATCAAGGGCCAGCTGCTTTCCCTGCTTCTTGGGGATCTCGATATAAGCCGTGTTAAACTGCCGATAGCCATTGGGCTTTACCGTCCCGAACAGATCTCGGATAATCTGTTCCTGCCAGTCAATCAGTTCGAAAGGATGGCCGGCCCAGGTCCCCTTGGTGTGGCACAGGCTCTCGATGAAGGCTACGGCGTAATCTGCCAGTTCCTTGTTATAGGTGGACGTTTTGGCTTTGAATTTGGTGGGCTTGTACTTTTTAAGTTTCCGCATGGGGCCTCCCTCCTTTCATAGAAAATACCCATAAGAAAAGGAGCCTGCAGGCTCCTTGTTTATCCCCGTTTCTCAAAGGCTGAAGAGGAAGGCGGGGACTTTTTCGTATTCGCCGGTCTGGAAATCCCGTTTGGATCCGTGGACTTCGGTCATGCCTTTCAGGGTGCATCCCATCTGGGTGAAGGCCCAGGAAACCTGGATGGCGCTGGACCAGGTGGAGGAGAAGGTGAATTCGGCCACCCCAAATTCCCGGAAGATCCTGATCACTTCTTCCGGCTTCCGGTAAATTCCGGAAAGGTCAATCCGGCTGTTCCCCTGCTGTTTCATTTCGCTGTAAAGCCGCATCATGTCTCCGAAGGCTTCCCCTTCCACCCGAACTTCCTGGAGAAGATCCTGGTGGGAATCCTGGCAGGCGTCCATGGCCTTGGTATCTCCGGCTTTTTCTGCTGCATCAAACTTTCTTTCCAGTTCCTCGTGCCGTTCGTAGAATCTTTCCAGCATTTCCATCTTTGTCATTTTGTTTTCCTCCTTGTGATTGTGTACCTTTGCCTTTTGGCATGTACATATATCACTCTAAAGACAGAGAATAGCAAGTAAGTATACAAGGAGAGAAACAGGGCCTTGCGGCCCCATTCCCTGTCTGTGGCTATCTCCTTCAGGCGGCATTTCTCCAGGCGGAATTCCCGGCCAGGTGTTTCAGCATGTGCAGCCGGCAGGTCTTGAATTCGTCTCCGATGAGCCCCAGCCGGAGCATCCAGCACCGGAAGGCGTATTTTTCGTTGTCCGTTTCCGTCTTTCTGGAGGAGGCTTTCTTCTGGGTCAGGGCCTGATGGGCCACCGCCAGGCAAAACTGGATGTATGCCTTGATCTCCCCGGCGTGGAGGGTGCCGTTGAAAAGCCGGAATTCCACCGTCCCTTTGGTAAAGGTGGCGTGGAGGTTGAGGCCGTGGTACCGGCTGCTGTTGTAATGGTTTTCTCTGCCAAAGGGTGCCTGGAGGTACCACACATCGGCGAAGGCTTCCATGGTCTTGGGCTGTTTTTTATTCAGTTCATTCAGGAATTCTGCATCCGTTTTCCGGCAGTATCTGCCTTCCCGGATCGGGTCGATCTGGAGGGCATGGTAGATCATGTCTTCCTTGCTGGCCATCAGGTTCACCAGGTTCCGCAGGGTTTTCGGGGTGAACTTCTCGGCACCCACATGGATGTGGATCCCGCAGGAAGTGTTCACCATGGCCCCTGCTTTTCTCAGGGTCCGTACCATTTCCTGCAGCTTCGGAATGTCGTCGTAGGAAAGGATGGGGCTCACCACTTCCGTGCGGTATTCCGTAGAGGCGCTTTCAATCCGGCCGCCCACTTTTCTCTGGGCATGGATGCTGGAATCGCTCATGACCTTCCAGGTCCGGCCCAGGTCGTCGGTGGCGGTCCAGGTGTCGTAGACTCCGCCCTGGTGGGTTCCCCAGCCTGTTCCGAAGAAACCGGCCATCAGGTTGGCAGCCTTTTCTCTCGTAATCCCCGTCATTTCCATTTCAATTCCGAAGTGCAGTGTTTTCATAATTCTCGTCATCCTTTCGCTAAGGTTGTGTGTTCTTTGGCATGTGTATATATCACTCTAAACGCACATAATAGCAAGGGATTTTGAGAATAATTATTAACTATTTTGCTTCTTTATTCAGTTTCTGTACTTTATCCACCCCATGGATCACATTCAGGTGGGATCCGTTGTCCCAATCCACCAGAAGGGACCCCATATCGTCCACACCGGTCACCGTTCCTTCCGTCCCCAAAGGCGGCGCCTGGGAATCATCCATCCGGATCAGCCGGACCCGGGTGCCGGCAGGGTACTCCCGTTTCAGGAATTCCAGCATCTCTTTATTGAGAAATCTCATGGCATTTCACCCCATCCCGATAAGCTGCCGATCCCCTGAGGTTTTCCAGCAGGATCTTCCGGCATTCCTTGTATTCCTGTCCGATGAACCCCAGCCGCAGGAGGAAGCATCGGAAGGTGTATTTCTCATTGAGCACTTCGTGCTCTTTGGCGATGATCCGTTTGGATTTCTTGGCCATTTGGCAAAGGGCTGTCACCAGTTTGGCATAGGCCTGGGCTCTGGCGCTGTCAGTTCCATGGAACCATGGGAAAGAAATCTTCCCGTCAGAGCGTTGGATGGTCAGGTCATCGGTCCCCAGGGCCTTTTTGAAAAGGCTAGCTTTGGAAGCCACCAGGTTCTGAAGTTTGGTAAACTCCTCTTCCGTCAGATCGTCCGGCAGGGAAATGGTCAGGGTATCGGCCCCCTCCGTTTCCGGTTCTTCTGCTGGTTCCAAATCATCCTGAGCCGATTCTGTTTCCGGGGTTTCTTCCGGTTCCTCCACCGGTTCCGTGGTCTCCGGAGTCGTTTCCTCTAAAAAATCCACCGGTTCTGCAGGCTGGATTCCCAGGTTCACCAGTTCCTTCACCACCTTTTGGAGAAGGTCGGCGTCTTCACATTCCACGGTTCCGAATTCCTCCACCCGAATGCTGCCGATCTGGTAGGCCCGGGTGGGAAGAAACAGGTATTTCGCCTTTGTGCAGGTAATGTCGCTGATGGCCTGCACCAGTTCTTTTCTCGCTGCACCTTGTCTGTAGTATTCAACCTTCATTTTTAGTACCTCCTTAGGGTATTTTGGTACTGTTATTAATCACTCCAAAGGCGAATAATAGCAAGCAAAATGTGGCCCTTTTTGTACTTATTTTTCCGCACCTGCCACTTCCTGGTAGGTGCACTTTTTCCCGTCCCGAATCACATACACACTTTCTTTCTCCGTTTCATGGGAAGCCAGGTACCGCTTCACCGCTACATCCACGAACTTGGGTTCCAGCTCCACCCCATAACAGATCCGGCCCAGCTGGTCGCAGGCCATCAGGGTGGAAGCAGACCCCAGGAACCCGTCCAGCACCACCCCGTTGATCTGGCTGCTCAGCTTGATCAGATAGGCCAGCATGGGCACGGGCTTGCTGGAGGGGTGGCCGAAGCCGTCCTCCTTGCTGTTCTTGATCCCGTCAAACTCAAAGACCGCTTTCTGTTTCTGGTCCCCGTACCAGTTGTGCTTCCCGTCTTTCCGCCACCCGAAGATGATGGGCTCCATGTTGAACTTCCAATCGGTACGCATAAAGGGAGCTTTGGGCTTCTTCCAGATGAGCCCTGCCCCGACCTTAAAGCCTGCATCTTCGAAGGCATCGTAGAACACCCGGGCCTTCATGGTGGCATAGAACACATAGATGGAAGCATCCGCCGCCATGGTTTCATGGAAGCAGGTGAATGCCTTCTTCAGGAACTCGTACCCTTCCTGGTCGTTCAGGTCATCGTTCTTGATCTTCCCGGAGGTGCTCCGAAGGTTGACCAGGTACGGGGGATCCGTCAGCACCAGGTTGGGTTTCACCCCGTCCATGAGCTGAGCATAGGTTTCTGGCTTGGTGGAATCCCCGCACAGGACCCGGTGCTTTCCCAGCTGCCAGAGGTCTCCGTCTTTGGAAAACACCGGCTTCTGGAGTTCTTCTTCCACGTTGAAGTCGTCTTCTTTGGCTTCTGTTTCTTCATCGAAGATATGGGCGATTTCGTCATCGCTAAAGCCGGTGAGACTCACATCAAAGTCCGCTCCCTGGAGGGATTCAATTTCCACCCGCAGCATTTCTTCGTCCCATCCGGCATCCAGGGCCATCCGGTTGTCGGCCAGGATGTAGGCTTTCTTCTGGGCTTCGGTAAGGTAGTCCACCAGGACGCAGGGCACTTCTTTAATCCCTTCTTCCCGGGCTGCCATCACCCGGCCATGGCCGGCGATAATGTTCTTGTCCTTATCGATGATCACCGGGTTGATGAACCCGAATTCCCGGAGGCTGGCCCGGAGCTTGTTGATCTGTTCCGGGGAATGGGTCCGGGCATTATTTACATAGGGGATCAGCTCATCAATGGGGATGAGCTTCATCTCTTTGGTTGTTTTTTCCATACTTTCCTCCCTGTCATACCTTCCGCGACCGCAGCAGCCGCTCCATCACGTCATCCTGGGGCGTGTTGCCGGCAAACTCCACGGAGCAGTTTTCCTTCACCACCTGGTAGATCTGATACCAGATCTGGTTCACCTGCTTCATGTAGTTCTGGCCCATGGTCACGTATGGAGAAGCAATGGCCGCATTGGTGGTGGGGTGCTTGGCCAGGAACCCGTATTCCGAAATGGCGTGTTCGCACTGGATCCACCGGGAGACGGCCATGGCGTACTGGCTGATGAGCTGAGGGCTCACCAGCTTTTCGCAGTGCCGGGCCTTGAGCCACAGCCAGGTTTCCCGATAAATTTCTTCGGCTTCCAGCTTCCCGCCGTTCCGCTGCTTTTCCTTCATGTAGGCTTTGGGTTCCGGCATATCTTCTCCGTTAAGGTCCGCCCCTTCCGGCAGGTCCATCACTTTGAGAGGCCGTTTCCCCGGATTGTCCGGCAGTTTATCCAGCAGGGCCCTGGGTTTCCGCCCCTGGCCGACTCTGAGTCCGCCCCGCATGGTTCCGTCTTTGGCTATTTTTCACACCCCCCTTATTTCCATGGGTCAATACCTTGTTTGAATACGCGTTTTTTGCGCGCGTGACCCCTCGCCCGTTCTGGCTTTCCGGGCTTCCAGAGATTCATACGCCCCCTGGGTATATCACTTTGTTTCAGATTTATCATTCTGATAGTCCACTTTTTCTTGTGACTTTTTGGTGCCATCGATCTCCTCTTTGGGCATGAATCCTTGCGTGACAGGCTTTGCATAGGGCAATCAGGTTGTTCCAGGCATGGGTGCCGCCTTCCGCCAGCGGTTTCTTATGGTGAACTTCTTCCGCCACCACATACCGGTCATGCTTCAGACACAGTTCGCAAAGAGGATGGCTGGCTACGTAAGCATCTCGGATCTTCTTCCAGGTCCGGCCGTACCGTTTTTTACTCACAGGACTGCGTTCATACTTTTCGTACCGCTTGGCGATGATCTTCTGATGCTTCTCACAGTACCGACCGTCCGTCAGGTTCGGGCAGCCTGGATAAGAACAGGGGCGTTTCGGTTTTCTGGGCAACGCTGCCACCTCCCTTCGGGCATGAAAAAAGCCTTGTAGGATTCTTATATCCCGCAAGGCTTCTCTTTATTCCCTTTTCTGGTGATTCTATCATACCACGAAGGGGCTGTTGAATTCTAGTGCATTGTTACTGCATTTTACTGCACTCCTCCAAAATTTTTTCAACGGCTGCCACCCCATCACTGTGGACGGCATAAACCCACCGGATTCCTTTGCCCATGCTCCGGGCAATATCCTCCCAGGCATCGAAGTGGATGTACCGGTCCCGGAGGACCAGCCGCTGGGCTTCGTCTTCCACCCGGTCGATGACCTGGCCGATCTCATACTTCAGGTCCACCAGCCGGTCCACTTCCTGGTTGATCTCCTGCTCCCGCTCCCAGATCTTCTCGATGGTCCGGACGAAGGGAGCTTCCGTGGGCCGGTTGGGGTTGTGGCTTTCTTCCAGGCCGGCTGCGGAGATCCCCAGGCACAGGTGCCGGAGCTCAGCCACCTCCCGCAGGTTGCTCTCTATTTTCTTATCCAGGTAGAATCCCTGTTGCAAGTACTCTTTCGCGTTCATGCTTTTCCCTCCAAATCCGCTTTGACGGCTTCAATCAGAGCCGCCTGGGAACTGTCCTTCTTCTCCAGGGACTTCAGGATCCGTTCATCGATGGTGCCTTTCGTCACGATGTGCTGGACGATGATGGTCCTGCTTGTTTGCCCCTGCCGCCACAGCCTGGCCACCGTCTGCTGGTAGAGTTCCAAACTCCAGGTGAGCCCGAACCAGATCAGGATGGACCCGCCCTGCTGCAGGTTGAGGCCGTGACCGGCAGAAGCCGGATGGATCAGGGCCACCGGGATCTTCCCGGCATTCCAGTCGGCAAAGTCCTTGCTCTCCTTCAGCTCCCTGGCTTCCATCCTCTGACAGATTCGTTCCCGGTCGTGCCGGAACCAGTAGGCCACCAGCACCGGCCGTCCATTGGCGCTTTCCACCAGATCCTCTAGGGCATCCAGTTTCCGGTCATGGAGATGGATGGTCTGCCCTTCATCGGTGTAGATGGCTCCGTTGGCCATCTGGGTCAGCTTCAGCGTAAGGGAAGCCGCATTGGCTGCCGTCACTTCTCCATCCGGCAATTCCAGCACCAGGGACTTTTTGAAGTCATTATACCGCTTCCGCTCCGAGTCCGAAAGATTGACCTCGGTTTTCACACGCACCAAATCCGGCATCTGCAAATAGTCTGTGGCCTTCATGGACACGGTAATGTCCGAAATCTTCTTGTAGATGGCGTCCTCTGCTCCCGGCAGGGGCTTGTAGGAAAACACCACCATCCCGTTCTGTTTGTCCGGCTGGAAGTAGGCATTCCGGTACTGGCTGATGTATCTCCCCAGCCGCTCTCCCATGTCCAGGAGCCGGAATTCCGCCCACAGGTCCATAAGACCATTGCCGCTGGGTGTCCCGGTAAGGCCCACGATCCGTTTCACCTTGGGCCGCAGGGCCTTCATGGCTTTGAACCGCTGGGCCTGCTGGTTCTTGAAAGAGGACAGTTCATCCAGGACCACCATGTCAAAATCCAGCCGGCAGTTCTTACAAAGCCACACCAGGTTTTCCCGGTTCACGATGTAAAGGTCCGCTGGCTTCTGGAGGGCCCGCCTCCGTTCCGTCACGGACCCCACGACCACGCTGCAGGTCAGGTCCTTCAGGTGGTCCCACTTCCGGATTTCTTCCGGCCATGTATCTCTCGCTACTCTGAGGGGTCCAACGATCAAAACCCGGTGGACTTCAAAGGAGTCATACATCAAATCCCGAATAGCCGTCAAGGTCGTCACCGTCTTGCCGAACCTAAGCCCATATCCAGCAGGAGAGCCGTCACCGGGTGGGTCTTGATGTACTCGATGGCATAGGTCTGGTATGCATGGGGTATGAACTTCATTGGGCATCACCTCCTTCCGCAATGGTCTCCAGCAGCCCGGGGATATCTTCTGTGGCATCCAGGACGAACACCTGGAACCCCAGCTCCCGAAGTTTTTCGTGCCGTTTCACCTGCAGCATCCGTGGTTTCTTCCCCGGTGCTTTCACTTCCACAAAGGCCAGCTTCCCACCAGGGAGAAGAACCAGCCGATCTGGCATACCAGCATATCCAGGGGAAACGAACTTCACAGCCAGTCCGCCTTTCTTCCTCGTTTCCGTCACCAGCTTTTGCTCTATCTGCTTTTCATTCTTCATGATTCACCTCCGGTATTGGGTCAACAAGATTAAATGCGGCGTAGGCGGCGGAGAGAAAGTTTCTGATGGGCTTCCCCTTATAGGTCCAGATGCACTTACCGCGGCACTTCACGCCGAGATGTTTCGGATTGCGGCGGCTGCGTCCAATGAGAATCTGCTCTCCGTGATAAGTGAGACGCCAGCCATGCGAGGTCTGCTCCCATTTGCGTCCTGGAAAACTGCGTTTCCGTTTGGAACGGTTCCGCATAAGCCGTTCCCGTTCCCTGGCGGCAAGGATATCCCCTTCCATGACTCCGGCGCAGATGCAGCCAACGGCTACATCCTCAAAGTAGTCAGGATGCCTCATCACATGCACAAACCGTACCTTCCTGCAGCCGCAGAGCTCACAGGTGTGAAGCGGCGCCTCCATGTCATCTTCTCGTACATCATAAACTTCCTGGCAATGCCATCCTGAGAGCGGTGCTCCCCATTCGCGTAATATTTTCTGGCTGCGGGCAAAATAACTTTTGTCCTTTCTGCCATCAGCCATTTTTTCCTCTGATTCATCACCCATAGTGTTAAAACCCCCGTATTTTCTGGCTTTCCGGGTTTTGTCCATTTTGTCTGTTTTGTCCCTAAATAAATATTTTTATATTTTTTAGTAGAATAATATATAGAGTAAGTAAGTAAGTACTTTTTACTTTTTTATAGTTTTCGGACAAAAAGGACAAAGCCGGAAACCCGCATGGTGCCTGCTCTGAGACTGACCACAAAAATCAGGACAACCTCAGGACAAAAGGACAGAACCCAGTCAATGCTCCTTCAACCAGGGGTTGATGGCATATTTGGGCAGTGGTGGCCTGCCCGTGCCTGAGTATTTCTGCGGTTTTTGCATGATGTACCCGTAATCCTCAAGGAAGTCGAGAACCGGCTGGATGCTGTCCACGGTCTTAAACCTCCGGCACATGCGCATAGCTTCCCGCCTGTCAAAGGCGGTGAGACGCCGCTCCCTGATTTTCTGGAGGATCAGGTTCCCGTTCTCGTACATGTCATTTTCCGGCAGGACGGAATAGGCGGCCTGTGCATGGTTAAGATAATATTTTCCAAGACGTATCGCATCTGACATGGTTTTCCCGGTGACGGACAAGGCATCCTGCACCATAAGAAAGTCATGGCTTTGGTAAACGGAAGCCCTGCAAAGGAGTCCGGATATGCGCAGTACATTGCCGACAAGCTTTCCGGCCCAGTCAGCCATTTCTGCATAGTCGTTTGTGAGCTTCGGCTCCAGCCAGTTTGCGAATGCTTCAAGCTCCCTGTCCGCTTCCGGAGAGAGTGTGATGGTCTGCGGTTTTTCCGGATACTCATCTTCCAGGAGATTCACCACAAGTTGTTCATAGCCGCGGTAGGTTTCGTCCGTCACAGCTTTACTCCGATACTTCCTTTTTCCCACTGACGAGACTGGCATGCTGTACAGGAACCTCGCCGTAAGACCGCGTCCCCGGAATGTGGTGTTGCTCAATACGGATGAGACCACGTTCGGCTGTGCCATCAGGAGGATTGTCAGTGCCGGATCCATAATGCTTTCACTCTCACGCCCGATACGGTCCACTCGGATCGTATCTCCGGAGTACCCCTTCAGCATGACATCGATATTGACCGTCTTCGTATAGATACCGGAGAGAGTGTCGAAGATACCTCCTTCACTGGAAATGAGAGCTGCATGGCCATGATTTTTGGCAATGACGGCTACCAGTTTTTCCGTGGTGATGTCGTCCACATAAAGCTGCATGGGGCTTACTTCCTCAAAGTCAGCGGCCTCCTGTGCGATACGTTTCAGTTCTTCCGGTTTGGCATTTCCCTTGGCGACCTTGTCTTCGACTGCCTTCTGTCTGCGTTCCAGGACACGTTTCTGCATCTTCCCAGCCTCCACCGCAGCGGCATTCTGTTTGTTGTACTCGGTCTCGTAATCGTTGACCGGCTGCAGCATGAGATGCAGGACGGATGACTTTCTTTCGGACGGCGGGGCAATCACAATCACATAAGTGTTGAGCGGCTCCACCCAGCCAGGCTTTCCCTGGATCCGGTATTTCTTCTGCAGACAGGTCGAAAGTACGGAAAGTACGATGCTCCCCGCCATATCCACAGGTGTCTGTGTGCTTTCCGCTACGGCCCTCACATAATCAGCAATCGGCTGCGGCAGCGCATCGACCGGAAATGGAGCCATTGTGAAACGTGATAATGGCAGGGGCTCGCTCCATCCGGGATAGGGATTGTTGTATTCCTGCGGACTGACATACCCTTCACTGCTTTCAATCTTGTTCCGGAAGAACTTCAGGGCACTTTTCCAGATGGTTCCCAGTTCCTTCTCCGAAAGAGGAGGTTCGCACTGTGCAGCCCGTTCCAGATAGGCTTTATAGGCCTTGTCCGTATCTCCATACCGCTTCAGCACCCGGCCGGCAAAGTGGGACAGGGCATTGTTGCGGCTGCCTTCCGGGATGGAATTCCCCGTGTAGAAGGGCGGTTCCATGGGACTAGATTCCGCCGATTCCAGTCCGGCCAGGAATTCTATGATGGTGCGCTCCCCTTCCTGCCACAGAACGGATTCTGCCGGACTTCCATACAGGAACCGGGCAGAATCCAAGGCCGCTTCATCAAAGAAAGGAAACTGCTCCCGGATCCCCTGCTTCAGAGCCGTATAGGCCTTTTCATCCTGCACTTCGGTGATGGGGAAATACACATGGAACCGGGGCCGGGCTTTCCGGCCTTCCTTGGCTTTTCCGTTGTTCCGGGAGGGGACGATGGCCACGGCCACGTTTGGCAGCATGGAGAGGAGCTTTTCTCCCGTCACCCAGTCCTTTGGATCTTCCGTGTGGTCATTGTCGCAATCCATCACCGCCACATCGGACCAGAGGAAATTGTCCCGGCTTCGGTAGCTGTTCTTGTAGGCCGCGCAGACATGGTCGAAGGCTGCCGCCTCTTTCAGGTCTTGGGCATTCTGGATTTCCCGTTTCTGGGGATACCGGCAGTTGGCTTCCCTGCCGGTACAGGATGCGGTAAACAAAGTAAATTTCACCTAAATCACCTCATAGATGTACTTGATGGGTTTCCCCTTCTTCCGGGCCTGCCGGATCTCCAGTTCCATCCCCGGGGAGATGGTTTCTCCAAAGACCCAGAGTTCCGCGCACTTGGAGAGGAGCGCCAGCCCCATGAAAAGGGCCAGGTCCCGTTCCGTCCTTTCGTCCAGGAACTGGGGCAGGAGCAGATGGGGAGCTAAGGGGATGCACCCCTGGTCTGCGGCATACCGGCAGCAGCGCCTGGCCCGCAGGATGTTCCGTTCCACGTCCCCCGCGTAAGGTGAACATACGTACACGATGGGCCGGAACGGGAACCGGGGAGGCTCTGTATTCCGGATGGCCTGGTACGCCGTGGGATCCGGTTAGTGCTCTGCGTTATGCTTCAGGTCTGTCTCCACTTTGTACCTCCATCATTTCCCGGGAGCAGTCTTCGCACATGACAGATGTGCCAAACAGGTCACCCCGGCCATCTCCCAGCACGTCCTCCAGGTTCACAGAGACCTCCCTGCCGCAGACCGGGCAATGGCAGAACACATTCTCATCGTTGATTTCCACCTTCACTTCCAGCGAATCGTTGATGGTTTCCTTCACATAAAACATAGTTTACCCCTCCAGTTCTGTCTTGTAATAGGCCATGAGCAGCTGTTTGCGCTGCTGGAAGTCTGGGCAGGAATACAGTAACCCGTAATCCAGGTGCTGCAGTCGGTCCAGGGCATGGATCTGCTGTGCCGTAAGATATGGCCGGATGCTCTGCCCTTTTTCGATGCCGTTAGCCAGCCGGAACTGTTTGGCCGACATCCTGAGAACGATGCGGTTCAGCATGTCGCATTCATTGCTGAAATGGTAAGGTTTCGGGCATTCATGCAGGCGGCAGATCATGTCCGTCAGCATCGGGAATTCCTGCCGGGCAGACAGGAGTGACCGGACACATTGTTCCATCTCATTGAAACGCTGGATGTAGAGTTCCTTGAAGTGCATCGCCTTCGGGCCTGTATAGCCCATGACCAGCATCGTGAAGCCATCGCGGGTAAGCAGGTATCGTGGCAGTTTTCTGCCTTTGGCATCACGATATGTACTGGACTCAAAGTTGGATGCAATGAACGTTTCACTCAATCCAGATTTGGATTCAGTGATTTTTGCGATATCACGCAGAACATGGAAATGCTGTTTATCAAAAACATCAGCGACAAACAGGCTGTCGACCCTTGGCACACCTCCCTGATCAGCAAACACACCAAGCTCATCTTCTGGGATCAAATTTTTCATAGCGGATTCCACCTTTCGTTACAAAGTTTCGAGGATTTTTTCCTCTCACCAGTAACAGGACAGAATCCGCTGGTTTAAGTACTCGAAAAGAGATATTTTTTATCCGGATCTCCGGTTGTCATTCCAAGATGGCTTCTCTATAATATTGTTATAGAAAGATCCGTTTCGAGCCTGATGATTTCCTGTTGCAGAAAGAAAAAGCGGTCACAAGTGTAATTCCTGCTTGTGGCCGCTTTTCTTTATTTCTTAGTCCTTCTGGTAAAACTCACATTCATACCCATCCGCCCGCAGCACGAGCCCTTCTGCCCATGGAGGGGTCCGGCCCATCTGATCACAGATGGCGTCTACACTGACGTTTTTCTCACATTCGATGATCAATTCATCATGGACGTGGCCCACAATGGCACAGCACCGGAGGGTCTGCATGGCATAGCAGAGGATGTCCCTGGCCGTTCCCTGAACGATGTTTTCCACGAACTTTGGTCCGTAGCTTTCCAGCCGCTCCCATTTTTTTGATGCCCCGATGCCTTCGTAAGTTACGGATTCTCCGCCGAACTTGTTCTCCCCGATCCGGGGCTTTACGTAGGAAAGCCGCCGCCCGCTGGGAAGTTCGATGAACAGCATGCCGCTCTTGCAGAAGAAGCGGAGGTTGTTGACCTGGACGGGGATCCTCTTTTTGATGGCGGTCTTCACAGCCTTATCCACCTGCCACCAGAAATCCACGATATGAGGATTGGCGGCCCGCCAGGATTGGACCAGGGGCCCCAGTTCCTCTTCCGGGATCCCCATCTCCATGGCCCCCATGGCCTTCAACGCACCAACCGATCCGCCATAGCCACAGGCCAATTCCGCAATCTTCCCCTTTTGGCGAAGGTCCCCATTCACCCCGTGTTTCACCACGGGCATCCCAAACATCTGGCTGGCCGTTGAGCAGTAGATATCCTTTCCGGCTGCAAAGGCTGCGGATTTCCACTTCTCCCCGGCCATCCAGGAAATGACCCTTGCCTCAATGGCCGAGAAGTCCGAGACCACAAACTTCATCCCTGGCCTGGGTACAAAGGCTGTCCGAATCAGCTGGGACAACACATCCGGCACAGAATCATAGAGCAGCTCCAGTGCCTCGTAGTTCCCCTGGCGCACCACCTCCCGGGCTTCAGAAAGGTCCGGCAGATGGTTCTGGGGAAGATTTTGCAATTGTATGAGTCTGCCACTGTTTCCCGTAATCCAAACCTTTCCGTTCCTGCGAACAAGAAAATACCCGGTTGACGTAACGGCACAGTATACTTTCCCTGTAAAATCAGAAATCGTTGGTTTATTTCGAATCTCATGGGTACCTGAACTGTTCAGCCAAATATCCAGTACATAGGCATCCTTCCAATTTTCATGAAGCTTAGAATGTTTTTTGACTCTCATATTGCAGGTACGCCCGCTCATGTGGGCCAGTGCTTGTACGATGTCAGCATTTTGTTTATTACATGTCGTATACTGGATGCTGTTCGGTGCAGGATAATAGCCATCCCAATTAGGAAGTTCATCGAAGAAGATATCCGGATTTTCTTCAAAGAGCCAAAATCCGAATGTCTTTGACCTAAACTGACGAAGCCAAAGAGGTACAGCTCTTGCCGGGATTGAAATAACCGAAGTTCCGCTTTTATACACACCTGACTGGGTAAAAGGAATTTCTGCCTTTCGAAGCAGCATCTTGCACCGCTCTATTTTCCGCTTTTTTCGGAAGTGGAATCGGATAGAACCATCAGCCGTATAAAAGCCATCCGCCTGTGTCATGATGAGAACACGGAGCCATGCAGAATTTGCACATCCCCTGTAGTAACGATATCCGTTCAGAGGAATGGTTGGGCGACAGGATGCCATCTCTTCAACGGTCATATCCGTCCAGTGTTTGTCCATTCTGGGCTTCACCCTCATCTTATGATCTGGAGTGCTGCACTGATCGATACGGACATCGGTATACGTGTACATTTTTCCGTTATAATCAAAACTAACCTGTTTAGCTGCCTGAAAGGAAACAGCACAAGAATTGGCGTTCCAAACTGCAATTCTGCCGCCTTTCCAGGAATCCAAACGTTTCCATCCTGTATCCGTCAATACCTCATGGTCTCCAGTAAGACAAAACCGTCCGGTCCGGTTCGCCCCGTAGAACTGAAACATTCCTCTCGCTCGCCCGTCTTCGCAGACTGCATTCTCCATGGCCTGGTACTTTTTCACGGAAGACTTGGCCAGCTTCTGCCGGAGCTGCAGCACACTGCGGAGAGGCTCCTGGGCCGTTTTTAGCATCTCCTTCACCTGCTTCTTCCCCAGGGAGTCCGTCTTCAGACCATGGGCTTCCAGCCATCCCAGCATCTGGAGGACGGAATTGGGATTCTCCAGTCCGGTCTTTTCCTTTAAGGCGGCCATCAGGCTCTCCCGACTCCGGGCATCCATGGCCACCGCCTGTCTGGCCAGCTCCAGATCAATGGCGATCCCCCGGTCGTTGATTTCCTGGTCCTGGTGGTATTCCTCCCACACCTGATCCGGCACAGGATATTTCTGCAGCCTCTCCTGGATGGCCATTTCCACTTCCACATCCCGCTTGTTGTAGCTCTTGAAGAGATTCCACTTGTCCGGGGCATGCTGGGGCAAGTTCCGGGTCCGGCCCCCGTTGGTTTTGGTCTCCTTGCAGGGCACGCAGAAGTAACGGATCAGGTCCCGGCCTTCCTTCATCTTCTGGTTGTCCAGGTTCAGCACCGCCCCCACTCCCTCCAGGGATAGGGGCAGCCCCATATAAGCGGACCAGACCATGGAGCACTTCCAGCCGGCCGGATTCAGGAACCGGGCACACTCTTGAGACAACGGGTGCCGGTCATGGAAGGGATCTAGGCTCCTCCCCAGATCCGTCAGATACCGGGACAGACACACCCGTTCGAAATTGGCATTGAAGGCCCACTTGGTGATGGAGTCATCGGTGAGGGCCTCCAGGATTTCTTCCGGAATGGTTTCCCCCTGGGCCAGATCGATGACCTGCACTGGGCCCCCATCCACCGCATAGCCAAAAAGGAGGATGGCAAAATCCGGGGATTCCGTATATTTATACACCCCGCATTTGGCCAGGTTTACATCGCTGTATGTTTCCAGATCCAATGATAGAGTTCTCATAAGTTTCTCCTTATAAAAAGGTGGCGGTTTAGATCCCGCCACCTTGTGGGTTAAGAAAGGAAATCGTCATCGTCCGCCGTGGCGAAGTCATCTTCTGCCCGGGGCTTGCCGCCCAGAGGTTCCCCGTCCCGGATCTTCTGCAAGTTGTTCAGGCTGCAGGCGATGCCTTTGTTCCCATTGCTGTTGAAAGCATAGAAGCTGATGGACGCCCGGCCATAGACCCCGCTGTACACTTCGGACCGCTCCAGGATGTGCTGGCACTTGGCATCCACGATCCCCGGCTGGGTGGCGGAATTGGCGTTGATGAAGAAGCTGTCTTTGTAGGCTTCATCTCCCGGCCGTTCCAGATCCCCGTCCCGCAGCGGGTTCTTGATGGCTTCCAGGGCCGGTACCACCCGGCTGTTGCCCTTCAGCTTCCCTTCCCCTTCCTGGTAAGCCGCCTTAATGGCTGCCCGGACCTTTTCCACCGTCTTGGTGTCGGATTTGGGGATGATCAGGCTGACACTGTATTTGGGCGTTCCCCCATTGATGGATTTGGGTTCCCACACATTGGCATAACTCCAACGGGTATTCACTCCAGTAATTACTTTGCACGGATTCACATAATTCTTAGACATTCTTGTTTCCTCCTTCATTTTCCTTAGAAAAATCATCTGCCGCCGTATGCATGGCCGGCCGTTTATCTGTTTCCGGTACCAGGACCGGTTTGCCCTGTGGCTTCTCAATCAAGTCAGTGAGAAGTTCATCAAACCGTTTCTTTCCCAATAGTTTGGTCAAGGCCGTAATCCCCAGGAGTTTCTTCTCATAAGGAGAATATCCTGCCTCTTCCACTTTGGCGGCAACCGCTTCTTCATCAACGTACCTCCGGTTGGACCGGCCTTCCACCACTTTCCACCCGTCCCAAGTCTTGCCGGAAAGAGCCTGCTGTAGGGCATAATCTTTCACGTCCCCGACCCAGTTCACCAATTCATCGGCTTTGGCCAGGATGGCTTCCATTTCTGGATCTTCCAGGGTGGAAGGCATGGCAAAGTCGTACTTGGCCAGCTCCAGATTGTACTCGGCCCGTTTCCGGCAGGTAGCCCGGATCTTGCAGAACCGGCAGTGGTCACCAGCCTTGTATTCCCCTTCTCCCTTGGCCGCCATGTCCGCAGTAGGCTTCAGCACCGTTTCCGCCCATTGAAGCAATTCTTCCTTGGACATGGTGTAGGTACTGACGTTTTCCCGCCTGGGCTGGAAGATGGTCATGGAGACCTTTTGGATATCGTAGATCCCGTCAAAAAGATCCAGAGCTCCCAGGGCATAGCACATCATCTGAGGATTTTTCTCTGCTTCCACCAGCACTCCCAACCCGTGCTTATAGTCAATGACGGTGAGAGTATCGTCCGCCACAATCAAGCAGTCCCCAGTACCAAACCCTTCCGGCACCCACCGTGAAAAATCCAGCCGCTGTTCCACCAGAACCAGAGGATCCTTACAGACGGTTTTGGCCGCAGCCAGGCTCTCCAGCACAAACTGGGCATAGGCATCGGTGCATTCGGCCATTTCTTCATCGAAGGAGGTGAGAGATTTTGTGGGGTCTTTTCCTTTCTGCCCCAGAGCCTTCTTCACCTTGTATTCGCAGAGGGCATGGGCTTCCGTCCCCTGCTTGGCAAAGTCGCTCTGCACATCCGGCAGCTTGGCACATTCCAGTGCCGAAGGCGGACAGGCCAGCCACCGGTAACTGGACGAAGCGGAAAGAACCGCGTGGTTACCCGGCATGGCCCATCACCTCCAGGCCTTGGAGAAAGGCCCCGTAGTTCTCCGGATCCATGGTGGAGAGCTTGTCGGCCCCATACTTCTGGATCAGTTCCCGGACTTCATTGGTAAAGCCCTGCCGGGATTTATCCGCCGCCACCTTCCGGACTTCTTCCAGGGTGAGGGTTGGGGCTTCCGGCGTTTTTGGGGGAACCGCCTGTGCCGGCACCTCCAGGGATGCCGCAATTTTCACAAGAGCAGCCCCACATTTCTTCAGTTCAGTGGCCAGGCTGGCCAGTTCTTCCTTTGTCATACCAGTTGACTCCTTTCGTTTTTCTTCTGCAGTTTCAGGATGGTTTTGGCGGTCCGTTCCGCGGTTTCGCTGATTTTCAGCAGCACCCCGGCCAGTTCCCGGTCCAGGATCCGGTTCCGCTCCCGAAGGCGACCTTCCTTTTTCATGGGTTTTCCTCCTCTCTCAAGGGCTCTTCTTTCACCCTTCACTCATAACAGGACAAAATACCCGAAGGTAAGTACCCTTTTTTGAAAAAAGTTTTACCGATACTCTTCCAGCCGTTCCCGCAGGGCTGCCAGCAGCCGGTGCTTCCGTTTGTTGACCCCTTTCTGAGAAAGGCCCACTTTCCGGCCGATGGCCGCTTCGCTGATGCCATAGGACGCCATCTTCAGAATGGTCCGGTCCAGTTCTTCCAGCTGGGCCAATTCCCGCCGCAGGGCTTCCAACAGCTCCTCTTTCTCCACGATCTCTTCCAGACTGTCCTGTTCGGCTTCCCCCAGGAATCCATATCCCGTTTCCTGCAGCTGCTCGTAGGATACAGGCGTATCCCAGCCCTGGAGGGTCCTGGTTTCCTCCTGCTTCCTGCGTTTTTCGGCCAGCCGCTGCTGCCGTTTGTCTTCCTTCCACTCCGGCCGCATGTAGGCTTCATACTGCTCCCTGGTAGCCGGGATAAGGATGGTCCGGACCTTCCGGTTTCCAATCTTGGACCACTGCCGCGGTGCGTCTTCATATTCCTTCGTGATGATGGTTCCCTCCTTTACTTCCAGGGGAATAAAATACTGCTCTTTGACTCTGGTTTTCTCTTGGTTGCCCATGTGCGGTCTCCTTCGCAAAATGCGAAGCGAAGACGCATATAGGCTGCCTGTCTGTATTGACCATGAGATGCCTCCTCGCTTCCATGGTCAACCATCCCAGTAGGCTGACGAAAAATAAGGTCCGGCTCGCCGCTCTGGGCACTCCCGCGTCCGGGAATGAACCTTGAGCCGGATAACAAAAAAAGAGCCATCCACATGACCTTCTGGTCAATGTAGATAGCTCCGTCTGACAGCTCCGTACAAAATACGGACTGTTATGGTAACTTCTTTATCCTTCTGAACTTGCCCGTTTCGCTGCCTCCACCTGCAGCAAAATATCTTCCCAGGGAACCTGGACCAGCTGCTTCCTGCTGGTCTTCAGTTCGATGATCACCCGGCCTCCCTCCACGATGGCATCAAACAATCTCTCTCCATCTTCCGACCCATCGTCCAAGTTCCGAATGTGCCGTCTCACTTTCCCCATGTTGTCATACCCCCTCGGATTGTCGATGCTGAACATTTGTTCGTTTATGTGTTTATTATAGCACATGTCTGAAATTTTAGAAGGGGAAATTTTTAGTCTGTTTCTCAATATGAAAGATTTTCTTGCGATTCGAGATGGCGTAAATCCGCGTGAATTCTAGGGTTTTGCGTATTTTAGAGATTTTAAAATTTCTCGAAAATGGCAAGAAAATTTTCTCTGATGAGTCGATACTTTGCAGTTGATTCAATTTTACTACGTTTGTTTTACGAACACAGTTTTGTCGTATGGGCGTAAAAGACAGGACTCCCCCAAGCTTTCTGGGAAAATCCTGTCGAGTTTCCAACTTCTTCCGGGGATTTACCCCTTGTACTATTACTATGGAATGTGTGATTGCCTAAAATCTACTCCATATTTTTATCTTTCCAATCCTTATATTCTTTTGGCATACAACGAGCACAGGGACGATACCCTGCTGCAATAGCAGTTTGCTGATCTGCAAAAAACACTCTGTTCCTTACATAGTCCCCTTGCTGAATATACCTTAACGCCGAAGGGCAATCCAAGCGGCCATATATTTTGAGTTTCTTGTGCCCACCATAGACTCCAGGCACACTCGAAAGGAATTGATGATTTGCAGAATCCGTTAAAAAATATTTTTTCTTATCCAAATCCCTATCCTTTGCCCATAAGAGCAGTTCAATCTGCTCTTTGACAAGGGAGTTCTTTTTGAACGCAGGATCTACCAATGCTACATCAATGGATCCATCGGATTTTCCGAATAATGCCCAGTAGGGATTTCTCACCTGGGGACAAATAGTGTATGTCTTTATATAGTGCAAGGCTTCCAACTTATGAAAAATCGCTGCCATCTGCGGTTCTACAGGATTAAACCGAAATTGTTCATAGGCATCAAATTCATAGGTTACAGCGTCATCAGTTGTATTTTCCAATCCACCCTTGCAATAGGGTGAACCCAGCATTTTCCACAAGGCAGGACAAAAATCATGGCCGTTATTTACCCAATTCCACATAAGAACATACGCCCCCACGTGATGAGGATAGGACATACTGCTTTTTCCAATTGGCAGCTGCAGCACTTGACCTTCTAAGCAGATTTCATAATCAATCGACGCTCTTCTATCGAGCAGAAAATCATTGACAATGACCAAATCCGTTTCAAAATCATATTCTTTTTTCGAAAACACATAATCTGCGGTTTTTCGAGACCATCTCTCTTGTACTTCCTGTCGAGAAAGTCGAAGGTCATGCTGCACAAAGAAATCAATCAGTCCAGGAATCGATTCGAGCCGGTCCACATACCTATTATATTCAGCTATATCCTTTAAGAGATTCAGCTTGATTTCATCTTTTTTCTTGCTGAAGAACACTTCCCATCGAGTAGACGCAGAAGAAATCACAATATCAGGATACGCAATACGTCGAATTCGATAATCTGTAACAGTATCTTGCTTCTTTTGTATCGCATAAAGCAGATTTTCAGATTTTGCAATTGGAAATGAAAACGAATACATCTAGCGTGACCTCTTTCAGAAAATACTATTATAAATCAGTCTAATTTTACATCTATGCAAAGCTGCTTTGTGACATCATAAAGAATAGTATTATCTTCAATATTAGACATATGCTTCTAATATTGGTTCTAATTTTTTAATCGTCTTTGCTTCTATCTGCCTAACCCTTTCTCTGGTTACACCCAAATGTTTTCCGATTTCTTCAAGGGTTTTAACACCACCATCGGAAAATCCATATCTTTCACGTATTACTTCTTTATCCCGTGATTTTAAATTATCCAGTTCTTTTTCAATCTCTTGCCTAAAAATACAGGACTCTACTTGCTCAAAAGGATCTTCTGCATAAAAAATCCGTTCATTAAATCCAGCATCGCATAAATCGTATTTCTCCAAAGCTTCCATATTTTCTAAATAAGTACTATATACATCGTCAAGCGAATCTATCGGAAGACACTCTTCTATAACTTCTTCTGCTTGTTCTTTCGAACAACCTATTTTGTTTTGAATAAGTGTAAGAACTTTTTCCGACTTTCTAATATCTTTATGTAATAAATCTAAAGATTTCAATACAGGATAAATTGCAAAATAGGTCTCTTTTTTATGGACAGGATAATACACAGTAGGCCTTTGTGTTGATTGATTTCTAGTAATATTTTGCAATATCCATAAAGAAGCATAGGTACCAAAAGGCCCACTAGAATCGGGGTCATATTTATCGACTGCATTAATCAAACCAATGCAAGCATCCTGAAGTGTATCTTCCATACCACAGTTATACTGTTCAACTCTTTGTAGAGCGATACGAACAGCAAAACGCAAATGCATCTCAATTACTCGTTGCCTTGCATAAAGATTCTTCTCTTGCACCTGGTATTTAAGCTGTTCCATCTCCCGTGTCTGCGGAGGCTTTATATTGCGAATCTCTGAAATGAATGGTTCCAGAGAGGGATCTATTTCTATCACACGATTAAACATTGCATCATAATCAATCTGGGCATAGTCATCTATGTCTTCGTCACCTTCAATACGCGCTGTTGCAGGAGCGGTATCATAGACTAAAATTCCTCTAGTTGTAATAGAATTTGAAAGCCAATCAACATCTTGAATGGGAAGCGACCATTTGTCAGCGCTATCCATTATGTCATCAAAGAGTACATATCCTTTTTTTTCCGACAATTCTATGAGTTGCTGATAAGCACACTCTCTGTTGTCTCTTCCCATCACCAATCACCTACTTATTTTGCCATGCATAACTTCAATATACCATCCGGATCTATCTCGCTGTTAAATCTGTCATTAAATTCTTCAATGAACTCATACAGACGATTAATATAAGAATCTGGATCCCCCGCGCCTTCAATCAACTTTTCATAAAGCACATCTACTCCACCTCTGACATAACTGTCAAATCGCTCTTCATCTGCGGGATCTTCTCCCATATGTCTGAAGGCCTTATCTATACGTTTTTCAACATTCGGCTCATACTCTTTATCCAATAGCATTATCAGCCGGAAATTAAATTGGAGTTCTTCACTGGAATAAATGACCCGATCGCCCATAACATTTTGGTTATAGACCTGCCCAGTTTCCGGATTTTTAGTGTCATCTAACTCAGCTGTTCTTTTATAAAGGAATCCAATCAGCGGTGCATTTGTGTATACATCAACATTCCGTTCAATGAGTTTTGCCTTGCTGTTTTCATCAAATACACTCGTCAACTGGTCAACACGGAGAGCGTGCCTGCCTTTAAATCTATATTGTTTATCAAACATTGCGCTCCTCCTTATACCAATAGGGTTTCAAATTCGTTCTTTTTATCAAACATGTGTCTGCTGCCAATCCGGTTTCCCATATATTCTTCGGCAAGTTCTCCATCCGTATCTTTGATAAAAATAATAACCTGTTCTGCAGTCTCTGGCAGAGCTTCACAAACAGTTTTAATTCTTCTCTTATCAAAAGCTGAAAGTGGAGCATCCATAACAAGTGGATATGGTTCTGATGAAAGCAGCTTAGCATCTTCATCCGTCGCATTTCTGTTTTCTCTTGCCATTTTTATGATAGCAGTAATAAATGCGAAAATAACGGAGATGCTTTGCGCTGTTGATGTTTCCACATCGCCATCATAATCGTTTGCCTGAACCGTAATATGGTACTTTGAATCAATTGATAGAGAAAGGCCACCTGCGTATATCTGTTTAAAAATATCGTTGATTGTATTCTGCAGCCTATCTCTAATCTTTGCCTCGCTTGTCTGATAAACACTTTCAAGCTCATCATAGATACGCTTAGCATATATAAGATAACGCTGAATTTTTTTATTAGACTCATCTAGAAGAGTCAGATGCTGACGCTCGGAGTCAGCTCGTTCCATATCCTTTTTAATGCCACCGCGTTCCACATTTAATTTGTCCCGTTCTCTATTGCTTTTGTTAATAGTGTCTGTGCAAATTTGAATTTCCTTATTAATTGCACGAACTTTTTCCCTAACATCACCTCCACTTAGCTTAGCTTCAATAACATGTAACTCATCGGTCATCTCGTCGATGTCATCTGTCTCTTTACTTATTATTGCAAGATTCTCCTGAACTTGAACAGGAAGATTCCCAATCTTACTTCCCCGTGATTTTGCTTCTTTCTTAAAGTCAGATATCATATTGCCGATTGACTGTGGAGGAAGATAATCCATCAATTCTTTTACTTTATTATAAGGAACCGATCCTACATCCAAATGCGTACCGCAAATGCAGACTCCCTGCTTCAACAGATACTCTATTGTCTTCTGATGCATGTAAGGAATATCTCTACCAATAAAATCATGCTCGGACAAAACTTCCAGAGCCCTCTTCACCAGAGAAATAGAAATGAATGAACTCATTGAAGAATTAAAGTCCTTACAAATGGCTTTATATACATTAGAACGCACATTTATTGTGCTTTGAATATTTCTCTGTAGTTTTTCTTTTTCTACCTGAAGCTTTTCTCCCTCGGCATATTGTTTGATTTCAGCGTTTTTCTCAGATCTTCTCGTCTGTGCAGCAGCAATCTGAGAATCAAGTTCTTCCATGCGAATATCAATCTGCTCAAGACGAGCCTTGCTTTGCTCTATGGTTGTAGTATATTCCTCAATCTTGCTATTGCTTCTAGTATTAAAAGACTTTTCATAACTTCCGATGACACTCAGACTGCTCCGAGGATTAAAATGTTTAATCGCACTAATTATCGCATTCAAGCCAAGCAATCCCTTTACTGCTTCAGCAAAGTCAGTAGCCTTCTTGCCCGTCGAGATGTCCTTGCTCATTTTCTCAATACGTTCGCCATCAAAAAAGAAATATCTTGATAGCTCTTTGGGAAGAATGCTTTTAACCTCGAGTTCGCACTGAGTCTTCTTTACAAATGATGTGTTCCCACTCGCATCTTTTTTCTCAATATCAAAGATGGTGTTATCTCCTTTAACATTATTGTTATAATCTTTGTGATAACTTTGCTCACGAATAAGTCTGTAGTTAACAGCACCGTGTTGAAGTTCAAGGACGACTCTGACCTTTTCTTCTTTACCAGGTGTCATTTCAGAAGCAACAATTTTGTTAAGGATAACCTTATCTGAAAACTCTGTTTCTCCATACATGCACCAGAAGAAGGCTTGTGCAAAAGTCGTTTTCCCGGTTCCATTTTCCCCAATAATAATAGTAACATTCTTGCCGTTTTCTCCCTGCGCAAAATCAATGGATTCATTGCGGAACTGGCGGAAGTTTTCTAATTTTATTGATTTAAGCAGCATTTTACTTCCTCCTCGATTTTCTTCTGAATCCATTTGATCATCTGTGAATCGTTCATTGTTCTCATTTTCAGATTCATATTTTCCTTGATGATGATGGCTCGTTTCAATCGTTCTATTGCCTTCTCATCTACATATACTTCCCCGGAATCACTCATAATTACCGACCTCCAGTTCTAATTCTGCGCTATCCAAATGGTACGCTTCTTCAATCTTCCAAATCAGATTGTTTGCCACCATAGAATTCATTGCCAATCTTCCGAATTCCTTAATCCTGGCAAGTTCATTTTTTACCAAAGTCTTATCTCTATTTGCTTGTTCTAGTGTTAAGCCTGAAACCGCATCCAATGGTCTTGGAAGTGTTACAAAATCATATATTTCCGCGAATGGTTTGTTTGGTGCTTTTCTCAATACCCTGCCGCGGCGCTGAATATATTCCTTGGGATTTGTCGTACTAGCCAAAATAAAGGCAGTACGTATCCCCGGAATATTAACCCCTTCATCAAGACATTTAATTGCTACAATCGCTTGTAGAGTGCCATTTTGGAAATGCTCCTTGATTAGTGTCCGTTGCTCGATATTTTCTTCTGACGTAAATTTAGCGACACACATTCCAAGTTCATTCCCTAGAATTTTTGTAACCGCCTCTATCTGTCTAATATCAGATTCATCATATGAAGAAAGGTCGGATTCATCGACAATCCTAGTAGCACCGCAATATACCAAAATATTTTTTTCATTTTTATACGGCTGAATAGCATCTCTTAAAGCATCTAACTTCTGAATAGCACCCGCAACAATTCTTGATCGTTTTAATGCTAAAATCTCACCATACTTACTAAGTTTGTACTTTCCATTTCGGCTTTTAATAAAGCACTTTGAAATCTCATAAGAAAGTTGTTCGTAAGCTTCTAGTTCTTCAACTGTCAAATATACCAAGATTGGATGATACTTATAAGGTGTCAGTTTACCTTCTTCAATTGCTCGTTCTAATGTATATTGAATACATTTCTTCCCAAAAAACTTATATAATAAAGCCGTTCCTTCTTCATCGTTATGTCGATCAAGCGTAGCCGAAAGTGCTAAACGATAAGTAAAACGATTATCCAACAATCGTGCATATGATTTAGCTCCAAAATTGTGAGCTTCATCAATTACCAGTAAAATTGGTGATTTTATCTTAGCTATCGTCTCCTGTAAAAAATGATCTGTAAATGTTGCATTCGTGCAAATCAGGCAGAAAAAACGTTTATCTTTTCTTATTTTTTGATCTAGAACGGCTTTAGTAAGACGCTTGCGCCAATCTTTATACGCTGGATTTCCATAAGCGATAATTGGTTTCATATTAAAGCGACAAATATCTTCAACCCATTGTTCGACGAGGTGTTGAAAAGGCGCTACAATAATTACCGCAAGTTCATCATTCAAGTCTTCAGATAACTTTGAAATTGCTCCAAGTCCCGTATATGTTTTACCAGTTCCTGTCGCCATATCAAAAATACCTCTATAATTCTCCCCAACCCAACAGGAAATTGCTTCTTTCTGATAAGCATGAAGAGTAATATCTGCAGGAATCCTTGGGCCAACTGGTTTTGTATCAAAATGACACTTTTTCTCGGCAATCTCTTTTGGCTTGCGATTTATTTTTGAAGCAAATTGTTCATTATCAATATCGAAGTTCGGCTCTTTATGCCTATACTTTTCAATTAGCACCTCCGAAATTTTAGGGAATTCCAAGACATCCAAACTCGGTTCAATATTATTCCACATCGCATAGAATGCATTTCCCTTCAAATCAACTCGTTTAGCTTCTTCCCCTTTCCAATCACAGAATACATCTATCGTTTCATAATTAATTGACATAGCATTCATTGATTCATTCATAGATCCAGAAAAAGCAACTCGATTCCCATCGTAATCTTCAATAATCCCCATTTTCTCATGGTACATACCGAGTTGTTTTTGGTTATCCGTATAAGCAATCCGAATATCCATGATACCATCTGCAATTAAGTTTGCAAGTAAATTAAGGCGTTCCATTGAGTAATGATCCGTATGCTCATCTGATAATTGTCTGATTAATGCACTCTCAATGATTTTATTTCTTTCTTCATAACCTGTCTTTATAGCTTTAATATCCTCATCGGATAAATAAGGAGAGGCTATAACTTCAATTTTACCGCCATTCCTAGCCATATCTCCAATTCCCTTAGAAATTTCAATTAAAGAAGATGAAGAAAAAAAGCCAACAGCCCGCCGATATGATTTAGCTTCGTGCAACAATGGTAAGTAAAAGTCTTGGATAACATTATCTATAAGAGATCGATATTCGCTTTTAATATCTATTTTTTTAAAGCTCATAGCGTTCCTCTTCCTTTACAATTCTTGTTCAATGTAATCCAAAGCTTGTTTGAGCTCCTCAAAATCAGCATCAGAAGTGAAATAATTCACACTAAATCTTATTGTACCTGCAGGATAAGTTCCTTCAAACTTATGTGCTAAAGGCGCACATTGCAATCCGGTACGAACAGCAATATTACAGCGATCAAAGACTGGACCTGCACTATCACTACTTATTCCATCAATAATTGCAGAAACAATCCCGACGTATATACATCCTGGTTTATTCCCTACAATTTTTAAGAAAGAGTACTTTTTAAGCAAGCTTAGCAATTTCTGCCTATGCTGTTGCTCTTTATTCCATAATGCAACCATACCTTTTTGCATAATCCATTTCAATGCAGCATTTAATCCAGCTATCCCAGAAATATTGAGAGTTCCCATTTCATATTTTTGAGGTAGACTTTCCGGCATATCTTGATTTGCTGAATCAAAACCGGTACCGCCGAATAAGACAGATGGGAGCTTTACTGCTGGATTCATTACAAATCCTGAAATTCCAGTTGGGCCATAAAGTGTTTTATGACCGGCAAACACAGCAAAATCAATAGTAGAAAGTCCAACATTGAAATCAACCAAGCCTGCAGTTTGAGCCATATCCACTAGAGTCAATGCATCATAGTTTTTAGCAATAGCAAAGATTTGCTCAACTGGAGCCACTAACCCAAAAACATTGCTCGCATGACTTACTATCACCAAATCAGGTTTAACAGCATCAAATTGATAGCGGATTCGTTCCAAGTCATACTGCATATTATCTGAAACAACAAGTTGCTGAACTTTAACTCGCCCTTCTTTTTCATAATGATGAAGAGTCCGAGTCACTGCATTATGCTCAAATGGACTAATATAAATATTCGTCGAGCCTTTTTGTATAATCCCTTGAATGATGATATTCAACGCTATAGTCGCAGTGGGCTCAAATACTACCTGTTTTGACGGACAATGAAGAAGTTCTTGTATTAATTTTCTTGTTTCACCGATTAGTGCACCAGCGCTTTTTGCCAATTTGTAATTTCCTCTGCCTGCATTAGCACCAGAAGTTCTATAAAATTGATCCATCTGTTGATAAACGCACTCAGGTTTTGGGTAAGTAGTAGCTGCATTATCAAAATACGCCATGCACTCTCCTCCTCAACACATCTCTTTCAGGATATCCATAAGTATTTGTCTTTTTTCCTGTTCAGAAATTGATTTTCCCATTGAATCAATTTCCGCCATGATTGAATTGTAAAGTAGTCGTCCTTTTTTGCTAGATTCAATCCTCTCAAATCTTTTAACTTCAGAAGCACCATCATCAGAAGTAAAACGAATCTCATAAGCACTCGTAGAACTTCCGTTATTTATTTCAATGCTGCTATGGAATTCTCTAGCAGTATTTTGGAATACTTTCAAGTTTTCTTCGAATCTCTGGATGGTAAAGTCATCCCAATCTTCAATTCGAAGATCTGTAGTCAATTTTGCAAGCTTAGAAATGAAAGTCATCTCGTCGTTTGTAATATTTTTAAAAAGCCCAAGACATCTATCAGTTCCATTTTCAAACAATTGCTCGAAGACCTGTTTATCCAGGGTTTCACACCAATCCTTGATTACGGAGGTAAGAGAAATCCTATCCAAATTCTCCTTATTCGTCGAAATTGAAAACATCTTCTTTGTCTCGGCTATGAGCAATTTTTTCAAGTTGAAAATTGCAGAATCATAATATTCTTTGGCTTGCTTAATATTTTCTACAAGTTCAACATCAAACCCTTTATATCCAAATACTTCGGGTAGTTTTTCGAAGAGTAATTCTTGCCCACTAAAATTTTGCTTTAGCAAGCGCATCATTTTTTGATACCGGATATCGACTTTTTTCTCTCCCAGTACTTTTGTCTCTTTCGTGTATCTCGGCAAAGACAAGTACCACCGTTTCATAGCGGATGCAGCATATTCATATGCGCTTAAATTTCGTTCTGCTTCTACCACATACTGATTGTACATCTCTGCGATCTTCGTAACGAATTCCTGCTTTTCGGCATTCCATTCAAGATATTCAAGCATATAGTCACTCGGTGTAGAGTTTATCGCTTGAAGAGTATCTGCTGTCAACGGCACTTGCCCATAATTATTAAGAATGATAATGTCTTCAAGAAATTCATGAAAAACAGCAGCAATATAAATAGGAATTACTCCATTACGTAATCCGATATGGTATTTAGGAGATTCCAGCTTTTCATAAAGTCGTTCAAAAGATACCTTTCCAGTCTTCTTTGCTTCCATTATGAATGCAATTATCTGATCAAGCACATTTTTCATTTGATAATCGGCTGGCTTTAAATTAATACGTGTACTAGTTGCATCATTGATCAATACATTTTTTCTCAACAACGTACTTCTCATAATTGAAACTTCCTGGCCAGTTCCCGAAAGGCCTAGATTGGGTTCCAATTTATTTCGTAACAAACCACTGATTATTTTACTTCTACTAGTATTAGCAATAGAAGTAATGATACTCTTATTAATTGCTTCATTATTAATTGTTGGTGTTTCAGAAAACACTTTATCACAAATTTCAGAAGCCAGGCCTGTTAAAGCAGCTTTTCTTAAAATCGTTCGCTCCGCGCCCTTATAAATATACACAGATTTGAAGTTTTCTGGATGTGTATACTCATTAATAAACTCTTTAATTACATCTCGGAGATCTTCATATATAACTTCATATTCTTCAAAAAGTACCGTGTCTTCTTTAGCATTCTTTCTAAGAATTTGAATAGCTTCGTACTCTTTAAGAATCTTAGTAATAGCCGTAGCTTTTTGGGGAATAATGAAGATACACCTATCTGTTTCTTTACTTGATAACAGAATTTTCTCTTTGATTGACGGGATTGATTCGTTTGTATCTGGAACAATGGCATAAACCACACCATCAGCGTTTACAGTTTCCGATTTCTTTTCCCAGTTGATTTCACCGAATAATTCTTTTTCCTCAATAAATTCAAACTCAAAATAACGAATCATTTCCTTCTCATCGTTATATCTTGAAGGGTAAAGGTATTTATCAAGATTTGAAGCATTTAATGCTTCTTTTAAAGAAAAACTTGATTCCTGGGAAGCAATAGTATCAGCTATCTTTTGTTCTATATCAACACCTGAAGATTGCTTAAGTTTAAGATAGCCATTACTTTGTTTTAAGTAAATGACGTACTCAGCTTTTATTAGTCGATCTATTGCAGCATTTATTTCTTCAGGATGATATTGAACACTAAAAATGCCAACGATTTCTTCTTTGATTGGTTTTAATTTATCAAATTGCCCTAGCATATAAATCAGAGCAATTGTTTTTACAATCTTACTTTCGAGTTCCTGACCTTTGATTTGTTCAAGAATCCTTAATGTAAGAATGTAATTTTTATGCATTTCACCAGATATCGGTTCTTTTTGAAAGACAGGATCAAAATAATCAAATATCATATCTGGCGTAAGCAATTCAAATTCATCTTGCTTATTTTTGTTAAGAAATGCTGTTAGCGTAGACGGTCCGTCCGCAGATAAAAATGTGAAAAGCGTTCTTTCATTTTGTGCAATTCTTTCAGATAGGCGTGGCAAAATAAAGGTAGACACGGGATGTAGTGGATAACACCCAAAAATCGTCGTATCTATCTCATTTTCAACCGAGTCATTAAAGATTGCATGATTTTTATACCGTTGCTTCAATTCATCGAATTTGTTTGCGTTTTCCGGCTCACTGCAAAAAACGTCCCATTTCCGATGATTCTTAATAATTACTGTAGAAATAATGTCATATGTTTGTGCAAAATTATTGTTTAAATGGATATGTTGGAATCGATCAGAAACTCCACGCCAGCCATCTACCTTTTGCTTTGGAAGCTGATCAATATAATTGACAATTTCCTTATGCGAAATCAGGAGCAAGTGCATCTGTGTATCACCACTTCGATTACACTTCTCGGCAAAATCCTGTAACATTTTTGTATCGCTGACGGAAGCTGCTGCTATATTTGCTTCTAAGAATTTACTAAATTCATCATATACGACATACAGGCCAAGGTATCCTTGCTGCTTCAGGCTCTTCGCCACACTTTCATATAACTCGACCACATCAAAGCCTACAAATGGATTGAACAAGCTTCCCGCAGTCAAGGTAGGATAGATTCGTTCAAACTCTTCATAAACTTCGATATTATAATCTTCAAGTCCTAATAAAAATTTATCAATCGGAAGAGAGATACTTTTCTTGAGCTTCTCATAAACATCTGGATACTCTGCTCGCCATTTTTGAATTGCTCGAATCGCAGCCTTATAATTAGTCTCTGGCATAAGATCTAAATTATTCTCATTCAGAGTTCTCTGCAACGCAAGTAAAAACACTTGTGATAAACTTGTACTCGTACCATTTATGATAACTGGCAAAATTTTATTGTTAGGATTAGCATAATAATTGTTAACAAGTTGTTTCAGTTCAAGATCTTCATCAATTTTGGGATTAAGATGGACAAAAAGGTTCCGATCTCGTTGCATAAGAATTGATAAAATCGTCAAAACAATATGCGATTTGCCTTTCCCATAAGCACCGATTAGTACTCTTGCACGCTCTGTAGAATCTTGCCTTGTACTTTGTAATATTTCTTTTAAAAGCTGTACTGCCGATCTCGTGGGAATGAAATTTTTTAGTTTATCGTCGTTATTCAGGTCATATCCAATATTCACCGAATATTGGAATCCTGGTGCAACTGTAATCATTCTACTCATATATTTTGTTCCTCAATGCTATCATAATATTTTTTTACGCATTCAAGAAATGTATTCTCTTTATGATTAATCCGGATGATATCCAACCCTGCTGTACGAATTATTTTAATTTCACCGATTCTTTCTACTTCGTGCAAAACTTCCAGCATACCAATAGAATCCAAATTAAACACTTTTCCAATATTACATTTTGAAGTTAATAGCTCATTCAAGCCAATTTCTTTTCTTTCTTTTGCCTGGTCAGATATTACTGCCATCACAACCCAAGGATTTAAGCTTTTTACTGGCGGCATAGACTTTTTATAAATGTAATTATTGTGATCTTTGTTTAAAATATCAACCAATCCCAATTCTCCAAATGGGCAATTAATACTATTCTCAGGAGAATCTTTTATAGGGCTTGATTTATATTTGGGTACATAACTATTTATGATACAAGAGAAATCATCATTTAAAGAACGTAAGGCAACGCTTACATCTTTCATCTTAAGATAATTCTCTATTTGCTCGATGAAATCGTCTTTTCCAAATTCCTGCATAGAGAATACGTTAAAAAAATAGTACCAAGATGGGGCCACATCTTCATTTGTAGCCAATTTGTATTGTAACAAATAAAGAGTTCCATACTCTTCGGTATACGGATCATGCTTAAATACCTGTTCTCCAAGCTTTGTAAATTTTTGGAAACGTTTCCCCTTAGATGCTTCTTCAGTCAATCCCACAGCTTGAAGCCAATAGCGGAGTGACTTGACCATGTTCGAACCGAGACCAAGAACATCCATGGGGTTTTCGTTTTTATCAATAAAAACATCAGGTTTTTGCGACACATATCGCATACCTTTACTTAACCACCCCTTTCTTATAAAAAATGTTTCATGGGCACGGAATTTCATAGCCATGTCTTCTGCTCCTCCTAATCCTTCGTTCGCAAATATTTATCCATCAGACATCCACCGCGGAGGTACTTTGCTGTCACACACATCTTACAATGAACACACTTTTGCGGATCAATATGATATCCTTCTTCTGTTATGGAAATTGCACCAGCTTTACAAAGAGACTCACATTTTAAGCATTTTCTACATGCATTAAATTTACGAACCTGATAACCTACCATATGTTGTAAGTTGTTATGATTTTTGACGTTCATTGTCCGAATTTTAACAGCATGCTCAAACCCATCCTGTTCAAACGGCTGCACCGATAAAATTGGGACATTAGTGCGAACATCAAGTACAAGTACCTCGTGTAGTAATTTCTGGCCAAGTTCTGGAGCCACTCTCCCAAAAGGAGTCAGCATATTAAGAAATTCGTCATCCATAGGACGAACAAGACGATATATTTTTGCGTGTTCTTCTGTTGTGCAATTAGTAAAACGAATTTTTACATCACCAGCAGCCTGCAACCCGTTTCCACCTTGTCTTGCCTTCCATGCTCCAGAATCCACATATTCTTCTGCATCAGGTTTGCCAATTTTCCTGGCAAAATCTACAAGAAATTCTCTCCATTTTTTAGATGCTTCTGGCATATAGATTCTAGATAAAAATTGAGCCCGTTGATTATTGTTAGGACAGCACCAACAGCCAACACGATCATACCCTAACCGATATGCCTCATTAAAATCAATACCTTCAGAAAGAATATAGAGCCAAATATCCATATCTTTCCAAAAGAATATTGGTGATGCTACAGTCTGTTGCTGAATCTTTATTGATTCAGCATCATCTTCTATGCGATTGTACTTACTTCTTGCTACAGATTCAGATTTTCTAATTCCATAAAATGTTAGAATCTGCTGGTTGCGATATAAAGCATTAATTACACGAGTGATGGGACCAGTCTTAAACATAGAGCAACACCATCTCATCATTCGAGCAGGGGGCCCAATATCTGAACACACGTCTAGAAAAACCTGTTCATTATTTTTAGCAATTTTGAAAATTGCCTGTGGATGATTACGCCGATAGCGTTCTGCATACCGTACAGTTAAAGGAAATTCCAATGTAGTATTACCAAAAATATGAACCAAACTTGGATTACTTAATGCTTTGATAGCAAGATCAGCTGTAACAGTGGAATCTTTCCCCCCTGAGAAAGAAAGTACAATATTTTCTTCCGGAAATTTCGCAGCCGCTCTTTTAATAAAATTATGAGCTTCATCAATTAGGTAATCTAATCTTCTTTGATTTGCTTCCTTGAATACCTCAAGATTTCCCTCAAAAAATTCATGCGGATTATTTTCTTTGAAACGTTGAAGCTGCTCAATGTATATATCCTCATTCGCTTCTTTGAAAAGTTTACTAGGTAATGCTATTGATTTTCCATTAACATAATATCTATTGTTAGATGCCCATACTGAAGACTCTGCCCACAAATATGGTTTTTTCTTTAACAGTATTTCGATTAATAATCTTTCTTCCGGAAACACTGGGCGAATATCCGACGTCAAATATTTCATTGGTGTGCCGCATCTTGGGCAGACGCCCTTATCGGCTTGCGTAATTTCCTGCATTACAGGAACATGGCATTTATCACACCAGTATACTTCTGTCGGAATATCTTCAATAGTCTTTTCACCACAGATAGGGCATGTTTTTTCGTTGGTTTCTATATTACAATTTTTGCACCACACTGAACCTGCTCCTTATGCATATAACAATATTATAGGCCTAATAATCAAGAGTTTTTATAAATCTTATCCAGAACTTTAGTAATAGCATTCTCCCTATCCTATATAGGTTAGAGTATTTATTAAAATATACGTTGCTTTTTAAAATTGATTCTATTCTCTCTTTATAAAACTAGAAATTTTTATCATCAGTCAAAGTAATCTAACCTCTAATTTTATATATAAATTGTTAATATATTAGTTTAACACGATTACTTGTGGTTTTCAATCTATTTCATAATACTACAGTTTCTGTGAAAATTTCAGTACAGTTAAGCTTTGTAGAATTTCTTTTTTACTAATGATATTTTGCAAGAGACCTTTTCGCCAGGAACTTCCGCAACTCCCTCACCACAATCCGATCCGCCGGCAACCAATCCACACTATCCAATTCATCATAGGAAAGCCACTTAGCGGCTTCGTGTTCCAATAAGGTCAAGTTGCCCTGTTCCACTTTGCAGATGAAGCACTCCATGGAAAGATGGAAGGTAGGATAGTCGTATTCCACTGTAGTGAGAGGCTGTTCCACCCGGATATCCGTAGCCAGCTCTTCCCGGATCTCCCGTTTAATGGCCTGCTCCGGAGTTTCCCCTGGCTCGATCTTTCCCCCAGGGAATTCCCATCCGTCTTTGAATTCTCCATACCTCCGTTGGGTGGCCAGGACCTTATCCTGGTTGAGTATCAGCGCCGCCACAACCCGTACCGTTTTCAAAGCCATCTTCTCTTTTACATGCAATTTACTTTATTCCTTATTTTTCCATAACACATGTGCTATTTTGATTTATGCTTATAGCTCTATTGCTTCTTATTTTTATCTTGTTCTTGAGCATCATAAATAACATTTGGGCCAATTTTCAGTCTAAGTAATTTCCCTTTTTCGGTGTAAATAGCCCAAAAATGTTGCGTTTCTTTTTTATTGTCTAGTTTTATATCTGAATCAACAGTGACATTTCCATTTTGTGCTTTTGCTACATTACTCTGTTTTATAGAAAAATCGGTAACATATAATCCTGTTCTTTTTTCAATATCCTCCTTAGCAAGTAACATATAGTTCGGTTCTTGAGAGGCTTGAGAAGTTTGATTTTTAGAAGGTTTATCATTCCCCCCAAATATCATCACACAAGCAATAATTAAACTTACAATGATATAACCAATACTTTTATTATCCATTTTCTTTCTCCTGAGTAAGTATAAATTTTGTTCCTACATATTCCATCTATCATTGAATTCTTCACATCCCCGTAGGGTAGCGAAGACTTTATCCTGGTTGATAAACAATGCGTCCACAACGTTGATTGTTTTCAAAGCCATCGCCCCTTTTCCCATTTTTATACTATATTTTATTATACCATGAACGCTGTGTAAATTTCTGGATAACAAGGAGAGAAAATCCATAATGAAAGTCCCCTCCAAACCCAGTTTCCCATCCCCCACTTCAATCATGGATGGAAAAACGTTTCCCACACCGGGTGCAGATCCAGGTGTGCTGCCAGCCAGCATAGACTTTCGGCCATACCTTGTCATTCCAGACGTTATCCTTCCCTGCCAGGAAGCATCCATACATCCAGCCGATTCCCAACAGGGCCCAGAAGATGCCTGCTGCCAGGTCTTTGTGCCCGGTCCAGAGAGCAGTCAGCCCGAACAGCGCTCCCAGGAAGAAGCCCAGGAAAATTCCGCCCAAAACATCGGTCTTGATGTTCCTTTTTCTTGGCGGGGCTGCTTCCCTGGCCATTTTGGAGATCTGGGTCCCTTTGGATTTGAAATACCCTACATTGACGTCCCCGGTCCCATATGTGGTCCCTACGGAGTCCAGGTTGATATCCCCCGTCTGTTCTTTCCAGATCATTTCCACTTTCCGTACATCATCGGACCCGCATTTGGGGCACAAATATCTATCATCCATGGCTTTCCCTTCTTCCTACCAGTTTCTGGGGTTGAATCTCTCCACCAGACTTTCCCCTTCTTCTGTTACGTACATACTTATCCCCATGCAGACCATACCAATGGCTGCATAATATTTGGTCATCCATCCATCGCTCAGCCCTGCATAGAAGTAGAAGAATGGTATCAGCTGGAGCAGTCCGAGGATAGGCCGGAGCGAATTGGGGATGAAGCCATCCCAGAACTTCAAGAACCTCCACACAAAAGTAAAAATCACATCCTTCCCAAAATCACTTTCTTCCGGAAGCCATTTAGCCCTGATGATGTCCCCTGTTTCAGAACGGATCACCGTCGGTTTGATTTTGACGATTGATCCAATTAGTTTTTCCAGACCTTCTATACTCATCATTCTATTCCTTTTCTATTCCTTTTATCGGGAGTACTAGAGATATTCCAGACACCGTCTGGAATATCTGGTATCATAATCTGCATGTTGGTTTTCAACTTTTCCTGGCAAACCATAGTTTCTGCTGTGCAGCAGGTGTATTGTCTGAAATAGATGCACTTATACATAGTTAAATACAGTATAACATATTATCATTATGAAAAAACAATATAAAAAAGCCCGGACAGGAACTCCCACCCGGACCATCTCCCTTGCCGTACCCTTGCCTGCGAGCAAGTTTTCCTATATCTGAATGTAAATTCACTTCATAACAAAAGCGCCCTAAAAAGCTCTCTTTTCTTTCCTGATTTGCAAAGTTTTACGTGCGTTGTTTGGCATACACAATATGTAGTTATCTTCTTCCAATAGGCCACTATATCTTGCGCTCAGTAGTAAAACAGGTGTTCTTCTCTTGTACATTTGTTTCTGTCATCCCCAGTTTATGCGCCTCTCCAGGCTCGCTCACCTCGTAGTGCCGTGGCAGATAAATAGTATTTTGATCATGGACACAAAACTCCCTTCTATGCCAAAATATGCCGATTTAATGCGGTTTTGCAAGCTCCACATGTCCACATAGAACAGGACAAAATTTTGCAAAAAACGGCACAACTTTCCCCATTGCAGTAGTAAAAATGGTAGTAAAACGGTTTTTCCTACTACCGAAATTTTTCTGGGGTGAATTTTTCTCTGCTATTATAGCAAAAAAGGAGGGGGATGGGCAGGTGGGAATGGGGCATAAGCGCAGAGTGAAGAGTACAGGGACCCCTCTGGGCGGCCGGGACGGCCTTCCCTGCGGGAAGCCCCTACCACGTTGGGGTCAAAGAACCAGAGAGCAGAATTTCCTTTTGACAGTCATTACGTACGTTAATATAATGAGTAGCAAAGAAATCACCAGTGTGGTGCATTGGCGACGGCAATTGCAGCCCGGTTCCAACATGCCAGCTGGTGATTTTTTCGATGACATCAATAATAATACCTTGTAATCCTGTGGCTTATGCGGATAGTGTACGGCCAGCCTATCTGATCCATGCAATATTCAAAGATTCTACTGCGGGGGATAACCACAGTCGTATGAGTACCCCCCATCCGATTCGTTTCATAGCGCCACATATCTGTTTTGTATTTACTGAATTCCCAATGGACGACTTCCTGCAGCTGGCCATTTTTAACCATCTTTGTAGATACATCGAACCACCGGGTATCTCCCCGCGTGCCATAGGAAATGGTATCATCCATCACGTAAATATCAAGATTTTCACTGTTCCAATGGGCTACCCAAACATCCGTTGCACTGACAGGCAGCATTCCTGCTGCCCATACAAAGACGCCAAGCAACAGCACCCTTAAAGCGATTCCTATTTTTCTCATAAAATCACTCCTTTTCATAGATTCCATTCTTACCCTGCTGCTGAAGATTCACTAATGACTTTTTTCATTATAGCAAATGACCTATCCAAAAATCACGACAGAAAAAGGCCCTCAATCAATTTGACTGCGGGCCTGCTTTTTTACCCACTGGGCAGCCGGGGATGGGCTCCCCTGCGGGTAGCCCCTACACCGTTGGAGTCATGGACTTGTGCATCTGGCGGGCCACCGGTCCTGCGGCCCCTACGGTTGGAACAGGAAGTGGGCGGCTTTAGCGACATTTTGCCAGAGGCAAAAGTATTGAATCGCCCATACGGGTTCACAAAGGATTCTGCGACCCGTGCGTCTCCGCTCTTCACTCTGCCCTCTGCACTAATTGTCACCGTACAAAGCTGACTTCTTTTCATTTCCCCTCACGCCTTATAGGAAAGCCAAATTGTATTAGGTTGAATTCATCCTATCTATGGGTTATAATTAAATCATCAAACGTAAGGAGGCATCAACTATGAATGTCAATACAGAAAATCTTGTTTCCATCACAGAAGCAAACCAGAACTTTTCTCGTGTAGCCAGAATGGTTGATGAGAAAGGTCCTGTTGTCATTTTGAAAAACAACTCTCCTCGCTATCTGCTGATTGAGTTCAGCAACGCGGAACAGGAACAGCTTGCTAACGACGAAGATGTGCTTGCTGTTTCCAAGCGTTTAATCGCCAAAAACCGGAAAGCCTATGAGGTTCTAGCCAAATGATTGTTCTTTCAAAGAATCAAATCATCAAACTTCATTCACAGCTGATTCAGGAAACAGGGGGAACTGATGGCATCCGGGATGAAGGATTTGCTGGAATCCGTATTGGCCGCACCATTTCAGTTCTTCTCAGGCACAGACATTTATCCATCTTTACAACAGAAGGCTGCTCGTCTTGGATATGGTCTTGTAAAAAACCATGCTTTTATTGACGGCAATAAACGTATCGGTGCACATGTAATGTTGGTGTTTCTCGCTCTTAATAAGATTGAGCTCACCTATACACAAGATGAACTGTCAGATACATTTTTAAAAATTGCCTCTGGAGAACTCTCGCAGCAAGATCTTCTTCACTGGATTATCATTCATCAAGAATAGCACCATGCCATTTGTTGCAAGAAAAAAGCCTTGTAGGATTTTTACATCCTGCAAGGCTTCTCTTCATTCTCTTTTCTCGTGAGTCTATCACCCCGACTGCGGGCTTTCTCTTTTCTGTCCTCTGGACGACCGGGGATGGGCTCGTGCATCTGGCGGGGCGCCGGGCCTGCGCCCAGTTTCTTTTTTACTCTCTTGACCGCCTGCTTTGTATGTGATGTATTTTTAACATGAAATATGTATTTTCAATATATGTATTCTATTTCCCAAAGTAGAGGTGTATCCGTAATGTCTAAAAAGATCTTTGTTGCTGTAAGGCAGTCTATCTTTTTGAATTATACTTTTACCGGTATATGCTGGATTATAGCTGGAATATGTAAATTCCTGCATTCTTTCATTTTCACATTGACTGCTTTAATTTTCGTTTCACTGGCTACTATTTTAAGTATTATTTTATTTACAATGGGACAAGAAGAAAGGGATGAAATGGCAAATCCCATATTATGGAATCCTTTTATAGGGGTTTTAAGGTTATGTGTATGACCACAATGTTATCTCTTATCTTCGCCATAGGTAATAGTTTTTTACCAACACCTATTAACTTTCCACAAGAAGCTCTGTTGAATATTATCTTAGGAGCTGGAATGACTGCTGCTGGACTTACTTTTCGTGACCTAGAAAAGGATACTTGAATCATGGAGTATCTAATTACAAAAATCCGTGACTTACGCCGGATCCATAAAATGCAACAAAGTGATTTAGCTAAATTAGTTCATGTCCGCAGAGAAACAATCAGTAATATTGAAAACGGGAAATATAATCCTTCTTTAAAATTGGCCTTGGACATTGCTCATGTATTTGGTAAACCTGTGGAAGATATTTTTGAATACATTGAGGAGGATGATTTACATCTTCCGGATTCTGAAAAAACAAAATTGCGCATCCTATCTTTGATTCCAGTATATAATCTTACAAGAGTGAAAATACGGACAGTAAAAAAAGCCATGGCAGGAATTCCCACCATGGCTCTTTTCATTTCCGCACCAATGCTGCTAGTAGAATCGTACCAATCCCATAAGCCAGGTTCCGTTGTGCATTCAGCCGTTTCTGTGTTCTATTGATATACCCTATTAAATAAGGTATATCAACTATAAAGAAATAATAATTTGAAGACACTTGATGATGGTATCACTGTCGGCCTTGGTGTTTGGGAAAGCCTGACGGAAACCACACAAAATCTTATGTCTGCAGATAGTGAGTGTGTCTGTTACAGAAAAAAATCATTCATCACCTTCAGAGAGTAAGATGTCCCTTAATACCAATTCGATTTCATAATCCCCCCATTTTTGGATTGTGTCAATAAATTCCTGCAATTCGGCCTCGTCCGTAAAATAACTGTCGATGGATAGTGTTTGAGCACCAGTTATCTGATAACAGTGGTTGATATGGCTGTGGCACTGAGTAAGATAATCCAACAGGGACTTCATAAAACCGCTGTGTGGGGTTATTTTTATAAGGGCATGTGTTTTATAACCATATATGGGGCAGTTGACATTCACGGTATAGTGATGGACAACGCCCAAATCAGTCAGGCGGTCAAGACGATTCTTGACCGCCTGACTGGTTAAATGAACGCGTTTTCCCAGTTCAGTCATGGAAATTCTGGCCTCTTTATGCAGAATGCTGAGGATTTCATGGTCAGTTTTGTCAATTTTTTTGTTGTTGGCAGGTAAAAAATTCATGGCAATGCTCCTAACTTGAAAACTTGAAAATTTCAAGTGATTTGTCTGCATCTCTTGAAATCCTGTATCGTAAGTAAAATTCTAGCAAAGTATAATCACAATGTAAATTAAATTATGCTTCAGAGGAGGAAATGAAATGAAGTGGAGAAAAACTTTAATGGCTGCATTCTTGGGAATGACGATGATGACGGGCAATGCCTTTGCACAGGTTTCTTACCAGCATGTACGCAATGCTACGGGCAAATTGGCGTACAACGATACGGTATTTTTGATAGATCCCATGCTGGCAGAAAAAGGCCGTTATGAAGGCTTTGCTGGTTCTTTCAACAGTGAGGTGCGCAATCCCAAGATGGACTTGCCCGAATCAAAGGAGGATGTATTAAAGAATGTTGATGCGTTAATTGTCACGCATACCCATCTTGACCATTGGGATGAAGTAGCTCAGCAGTTCATCAACAAAGATATTCCTGTATTTGTGCAGGATGATAAGGACGCTACTGAAATTCGCAAGGAAGGTTTCCGCAATGTTCAGGTGCTGAATCGGGATATCGAGTTCCAAGGGGTGCGCCTGACCAGAGTAGAAGGCACGCATGGTACGGAAGAGATGTATGCCAATCCCGCTTATAGCGTACTGCTCGGAGAAAGTATGGGCGTGGTCTTTGCTGCTCCCGGTGAAAAAACTACTTACCTGATGGGCGATACGGTCTGGACGGCCCGGGTTGATAAAACGCTACAAAATCGTCAGCCCGATATTCTAATTATGAATACTGGTTATGCTAAGTCCATCTGCTACAATGATTCCATTATTATGGGTACAGAAGATGTAGGCAGAGCGGCAACGAGAATGCCAAAGGCCAAAATTGTAGCGGTGCATATGGATGCCATTAACCATTGCACAGTATCACGCAAGAATATGCGCGACTTTGTCCATAGCAGAAAGTTAGGCAAACAGGTAGCTGTACCGGATGATGGACAGATAATAAATTTTGATAAATAAGAACGTAACAAAGTGAGCTGTTGCATGTGAAATCGCATGCAACAGCGTGATAAAATGGGTCTGTTGCACGTAATATGACGTGCAGCAGTCCTTTTTCATGTACAAAAAGATAATCCCGGGGCTTAAATACCTCGGGCTGTTGCCGGATAATTACAGAGCAGGCCCGCAATCTTTAAAGACTGCGGGCTTTCTTTTTTTGCCCTCTGGGCGGCCGGGATGGGCTTTCCTGCGGGGAGCCCCTATCACGTTGGGATCGGGGGCTCGTGCATCTGGCGGGCCTGCCGGCGTGAGGCCCCTACGGCATCGCAATGGACCATTCGCCCCTTCCGTCCTGCTCTGCACTCTTCGCTCTTCATTCTGCACTTAGCTTTGGAAACCGGATCACCTTGGGCTGGATTTTTCCCACCTGCTCCAGTTCTTTTTTAATTGCTTGCAATTGCAATCATAATAACCTATAATTAAAAAAGGAGGCGATATTATGGCCAATACTTCTGCTGTTTATGCCAGAATCGATAAAAATTTAAAAGATCATGCTGAAGGAATCCTTGCCCAGCTCGGCATTACCCCCTCCAGCGCCATCCAAATGTTCTACAGCCAAGTCGTCTTAAGAAAAGGAATTCCTTTTGAACTCAAACTTACTTCCCCCAGGCCAAAGGCTCTCGGAGCAATGACAAGGGATGAACTGACTGCTGAAATCCAAGCAAGTATGGATTCCATTCAATCTGGTCATGTCCACACTGCAAATGAAGTAGATGAAATCCTTAAAAAGGAATTTGGCATATGAGCATTCAATACAGCGTCACTTATTCCAATGAAGCTCTTGAAGATTTGAGGGAAATATATACTTATATTGCTGAAGAGCTGCTCGTCCCTGAAATTGCTAAAGACCAGATTCATAGAATCCTAAGAGGAGTCCGCGCTTTAAATACTATGCCATCTCGTTTCAAAAGAGTTGACTGGGAACCCCTGCAATCAATGGGAATTCATCAGATGCCTGTAAACAATTATGTTGTTTTCTATCTAATCAATGAGCAATCCCATTGTGTCATGATTTCCCGTATTTATTATGGTGGCCGCAACATTGAAGATCTCAGCAAAGATATTTTGAATGAAACTGAATAAAACAGGCCCGCAGTCACTTCGACTGCGGGCCTGCTTTTTTGCCCTCCGGGCGGCCGGGATGGGTTTGCCTTTGGCGAACCCCTACGGCGTTAGGGGCAGAGATACAACGAAAAATCTCAGAAACGCGGTTTCCGAAGGTCCCGTTTCTCTGACCGTTGGAATCAAACATCCGATACCAACGGTGTAGGGGCGAGCCGCAGGCCCGCCCGTCCCGGCCACCGGTTTTCACGTTCAGGACCATCTGCCCGGCAGATGGTCTCCTTTGGCGTAAGGCGGATTTGAAGAGCGGGGCGCCGGGCCTGCGCCCCCTACGGCATCGCAAATGGGGGCGTTGGATTCGCACCGTCCCGCTGACGTCTCAAGGCTCCCTTGAGGCCGTGTCTGCCTTCTTGTCAGATTCCCTCACGACTTATGGGGACCCCGGATCACTTTGGGTTGAATTTCACCTACCTGCTCCTACGAATCGCCAAATTTTATTTTTGCATCAATTTATGCTGCAAGAATAAAGCATTGTCATTTATTGTATTTCTTTATTCAGTCTTTTTGCTTATAATTAAATTGATAAACAACGAAAGAGGTGAGTCAGGATGACTACTGCCAACATCAATGTCCGCGTGGACGCAGAGCTGAAAAAGGAAGCGGAAGGATTATTCAATGATTTGGGACTGAATATGTCGTCTGCCATCACTATGTTTTTAAAGAGTGCGGTCAGATGTGACGGGATTCCCTTCCAAGTCCGCCGCAATGCATTCAATGCTGAAACACGTGCTGCCCTTGCCGAGTATGAAGAAATGAAAACTCATCCGGAAAAATACAAACGGTATCACAGCTTTGCTGACCTTATGAAAGATGTGGACAATGAAGCTTGACATCGTTGTACTGGAATTGTTTCTTTTTCGCACTGGTTCCCATTCTGACTTGTTCTGAAACATTACATATCGAAAAAAGCAGGCCCGCAATCACCTTGACTGCGGGTCTGTTTTTTTGCCCTCTGGGCGGCCGGGATGGGTCCCGGGCGCTGTACTCATTGAGTTTCGCGTTGTCAAAAATTCAGCAACTTTTTTCAGTTTATCCTGAGAGATACCAAGTACTTTATCAAAAGGAAATTCCGGCGTGACTACCTGCAGCACATCGGGCTTTAAAAGGGCAACAGCACTGCGAAAAATATCCAGGGATTCCGGATCGTCACTGTAGCCTTTAACCACCGTGATTTCCAGATGGAAACGGCCCGTGTATGATTTCCTGAAGTTCACCATATTTTGAATATGCTGCCGAACCGTATAACCGGCGATAGGCCTTTGGGCTTTCTGAAAAGCTTCTTCCCGTCCCATTTTCAGTTCCCCGATTACTTCTTCACACCGACCTGCAATGGCCGCATACGCCGGATTTCCATAAAGATAGCCGTTTGACAGGAGTCGGATGGGGACTTTCTCCCTATGAACAGTATCAATGACCTGTTCCACACCTTTCAGCAGCACAGACTCGCCCAAAGAATTGAGAAATACCAAATCAGGCTTGATTCTCTGAATCCGCTGTCGCAGATCCCGAATCGCATCGTCCAGATTTCCCAGATTCACTGACTCCTGGGTCTGTACGTGTACCAGCTTACGACTCACAGGACAAAAAATGCAGTTAAAATTGCAATATTTGCCGGGGAAAAGGTTTACTTCCAAAATAGATTTTCCCTCTTCCTGATACGGTTTTTTATAAATAAACTTTTCCATTAGTTTCTCCTGAATGTTTATTACGGTCAAAAATAAATATGCCGCTTCCTTATCTGCTAAGACCTGACGATAAGGAAACGGCGTACTTCTGACTACTCGGCAGCAGCCAGCACCACTTGTATATGATTGATTCGTGTTTAGTATAACAGAGTTGATGAAATTTGGCAAGCAGTCTGTTGGGAAAGGTATGTGTCAATAAGTTCTCGGTAAAATCTTCATCACAGTATAGTTATTCATTCACGGACCCGTAGGGGGCGCAGGCCGGTTGCCCCGCCTTTTCTGCACCATGCTCCGAAATCGACGGCATAGGGTGCAATCCAAAGGGAAACCCTTCCCGGCCACCGGTTTTCACGTTCAGGAGCATCTACGCGCCCTCTACGGTATCGCAATGGGTCATTGGATTCCCACCATACCGCTCTTCTCTCTTCCCTCTGCGCTCTGCACTGTTCATTTAGCTTTAGAAACCGGATCACTTTGGGCTGGATCTCGCCTACCAGATTTTGTTAGTCGTTACTGTTTTAATTTATAGTAAAATATGTTGCAAAAATAGAACAATATCATTTATTATATTGCTCTTTTCATTATTTTAACATATAATTAAATTGATAAAAAGAAAGAGGTGAGTCAGGATGACTACTGCCAACATCAATGTCCGCGTGGACGCAGAGCTGAAAAAGGAAGCGGAAGGATTATTCAATGATTTGGGACTGAATATGTCGTCTGCCATCACCATGTTTTTAAAGAGTGCGGTCAGATGTGACGGGATTCCCTTCCAAGTCCGCCGCAATGCATTCAATGCTGAAACACGTGCTGCCCTTGCCGAGTATGAAGAAATGAAAACTCATCCGGAAAAATACAAACGGTATCACAGCTTTGCTGACCTTATGAAAGATGTGGACAATGAAGCTTGAAATTATTGCCTCCAACAAAACATAAGGAAAAGGTCCCTGCTGCTAATCCGTACAAAATCTGACGTCTCAAGGCCCATAGGTCCGTGTCTGATTTCTTACCATGTCCCTCACGCCTTATTGGGAAACCGGATCACCTTGGGCTGGATCTCTCCCACTTTGGATCACTGGACAGTTGTTGCCGTGAAAAAAATAAGATCGGTGGTTTTGGAGATTTGGCCCCCTCCGGTTACCTGGACAGACTGTTTGTCCATAAAGATTACCAACGCAGAGGATTTGCCACTGCAATCACCTGGAGAATTTTGCAAAAAATACGGTCATGACCCATGCTTCGATAACAGCCCGATCTTTTTTTGAACATCGGGGATACGAAGTCATCCAGGAACAGGTTGCTTTGCGTCAGGGTATATCCATCCCCTATTTTGTCATGGAGCTGGCTGTACAACAGAAAGAAGGTATTCGCTATGATAAAAGAAATCGTCCATGATATCAGAAGAATGCCGCATATATAACAGTCTTTTGCCTCAGATTAGCATTACGAAGGGTTTTGTGCTAATTTCTTCATTCCTTCAACGGTCTTATTATTCGAACACATCAATTCCACATACAGATCTTTGTTTTTGGACCGGATAATGATAGTTCCATATGCGCAAATAGGAAGCTGCCTGTTGTCTTTGAATCGTTTGTCAGGTGTTCCATTTTTATTGACTTTCAGCCATGTCTGGCCGATGACTTCAGCGTCATTGGGAACCAGCTCTTCTTCCACATATGATGTTTTCTTGAAATCCAACAGAATATCTGAATAGCTGACCGCCCCCACATCCATCGCTGAAACGATCAGCAGCTTGTCGGGCATAAAGTAAAGAGCCTGTTTTCGAAGTTTTATCCCAAAGCAGGGCACATTGGACAGGATATAAAAAGGCAGTTGATTGGTAACTCTCGCCGCAATACGATTGATTCCCCTTGATGCGCCGCCGTTGGTTCTGCGTTCAAGGCTGCTTTCCGAAATCACCTGCCAAAATTTAGCATTATTACCCAATTGCATCCACAGTGCAGATAAATGCTCGTAGTTTTGCCTGGATTCTTCGTCAAAGGAATATTCCATAGGGACCCGCAGTTTTGTATAGACAAGAACCTTAAGGATAGCCCCAAGCAATGCCGTCAGGGCAAATACCGGATACACTATGGATAATACCGCCGTGGCCAACAATGGAGTACTGATATAATTATATCTTTGGACCGCTTTCAGTTTTTTTAGCAATACAGCATATTCCGGATCCTGATATTCACTAATTTCTATTCTTTCGGTACTGACAGCAGGAGGTTCTAATGGCTGCTGAACTGGCTGGGCCCCGGGGACACCATTCTGTCTTTTGGGACCGTGTTCCTGCACATAGGATATCCCCGTTCCAGGGACAGAATATGTTTCACGGACTCCACCCCGGGCCGTTTTGGTGAATCTGACTCCCTTCATTCCCCAGCTGTAGCCGATTCCGCTTTTACTGATATTGATATGGCATCCAAATCCCAAATTGATACGTCTTCTCATTCTCCATCCCATGAGAAACTCCTCCAATCGATAGTTTAAACTAATTATATTAACCGTTTGCAGCTTCTAAATCTTGGATTCCCAAATTTTTGAAGAACTCATAGGTAGACTTGAATCGACTCTCATTGGGAATATAAATTATGATTCCATCACGTCCCCTGGTTAGCAGCACGCGATAACTATTGAGTCGATGCTTTCTATCCACATTATCATGAATTATATCATTCCATTTGGGATCGTCAATTGTCCACCATTTCTGTCCATCTCACAAAACATCATCCTTCCAGCATACGATGGGCATATCTAATTCCAGTCCCTGACAGCTGAATTCCGTAGCAACCTTTTCAAAATTCCCGCTAGACCCTTTCTCTCCTCGGGGAAGGACATACCATGGTCCCCATTCCCATTTTGAAATTTTGGGATACCAGGGATATGCTTCTTTTGATGATGTAATCATTCCATAATGTTTATGATCTTCCTCGTGATATCGATTGATGCAATATTGCTGAGCCGCAGACAAATCCATGGTAAAATAAATAGGGAAATCTTCACCGATCTGACCAAGCAAGTCCTTAGCTTCCTTTGTGTAGCCTGCAATCATCATATTCACAAATTTGCTATACTGTCCTGCCGTATGGGTACGAAGAGAAACGGTTAAATTCAATTTGTCTTCTACGAATTTAGCTCTTTTGAATACTGGCAATAGTTTGGAAGGACAAGCAACTTCCCAGTCAGGAGATAATGTATCTGCCCATATTTGCAAGCTGCCAATTTCCTTTTGATAGATGTCTTGCCCTTCTCCTACTAAAATGAGTAAAACGCCCCAATCCAGGCATTTGCTCATAAGATTTATCAATTTTTCAGGTTCATCCGGCCATGCTCTTTGGCCTTCGTCAAAAACGATTACGTTCCGATTAATATGCTTTTCTTTTTTATGTTATAAACCTGATTGACCAAAGATTTACTTTTAAGAGTATACTTTAAGACTTCTACAAGTGGATTGTTGCCGGATAAGAACCAAGTAGAATATTTTGTTTCTTGATAAACAAGCTGAAGCCCAAGCAGCGTTTTACCGGAACCAGGTACTCCAGTTACGAAAGCTAACAGATGCTTTTTATGAGTAAAAGCATACTGGACCTTTCCATGTAAAAATTCTATTGCATCCGGAATTCCTGCACTATAGGCCTGCCGAATCTCAGGTAAGGGCTCATGATTTGCATACTGGCGAGCAGCTTCAAGAACCGTAGAAAGTGGTTTATAGTTGGAATTGAGCCATTGGGTGATTGAAAAAGGTTTTGAAGAAAGGCAAGGAATCGAAAGTTTGTCAGGAGAACGTACATATACGTCTTTTTTTTTGATTCTGAAGGCCCTTGGTTAAAGTCAGTACAAGAATAGGATAAACCGTTTTCCCACAGGTTTCAACGTGATACTCTTCTAAATCCCTTTTATATCCTAAAAGCTGGTTGGCCTGGGAAACTTGATACCGATCCCAATCTTTGAACTCAAAGACCACCACAGAGGAAGCACTGATCAGTAAAACGTCTGGGCGACGCTCTCCTTCATAGGGGAGCTTGTATTCAAACACAATATAATTGGTGTCCGGAAATTTTGCATTGGCCAACGCTGCCTGCATGACCTTAAAACAATTTCTCCATGCTTTGACCTATCCTCTATTTTCATTCTCATCAAGAGGGAGATCAGGATAAACCTGGTGGAACCTACGAATCATGTAAGCTGTCCAATTGTCTAAGTTCAATTTTTGGAATTCAGCCACCGTTCCTACATAACAGCATCGATCATTCTCCATTTTCGCCCCTGTACGATAATGCTGTTCTGCAAAATTTACACTTATAATAAGTATACCATAAGCATTGTACAAAACAAAATTGCCCTAGCAGGTTACTCCAACCACGGCTATAGTCCATTTTGTAACATTACATACGAGCAAACTTCACTATAAAGGAGAAATGTGGTCATCCAGAAATGAAGGCAGGATGTTTCCCCTCTCCACCGAACAAATCTGACGTCTGATATCTCAAGGCCCGAAGGGCCATGTCTCACTTCTTTTCATGCCCCAAAATCCCACTCATGTCGGTAAAATTCCCGAATGGAAAGGTGGCCGGGAAGGGTTTGTCTTTGGCGGACCCCGATTCTTATTGAACCTTCATGTATCGTTTCAATTCTTCATATAAATTTTCCCGAGTTCCAGCCATTATCACCACAATTATAGCATCGTCTTCAACAACCACTGTATAGGCCAATTCGTAATTGGTTTTATTGTAATAAATATCATAACTGCGGATACCTGCCAAATCGCCTGTTTTTTCCTGACCGAGGGTGGGATCCTGGGCCAATTTTTCCAAGGCCTGCCGATATAGTTCTTTTAGTTTTTTCAGAAACCTGGCTGCCGACTTCATAAAGCGGATTTCTGGCATGGGTCAATCCTCCGCCGTAAATACATCATCCATGGTCTCATATTCTTTCTCCCCTTTTGCCACTTTACGGGAGTCAGAAAGCATGGCCTTTACGGCAGGAGCCACTTGGGCCTGTTTTTTCCGGAAGGCTTCCAGGAGTTCCTGGCCGGACAGTCCCTGGGCTATCAGATCAGCCAGGATGGATTCTGCCAGTTCTCCGCCCTGATTGGATGCAAGGGGACGGATAATGATGGCATCCCGGGTCAGGAGGCATTCTGCCTCTTTTCCAAATCCCACCTGGGCATAATATTTTTGAGGAATGGTAAATTGTCTTTTCGAGGATATAGTCACCCGTTTCTGATCCAGAACCGGTTCCTTCAGCACAGCATTGGTCATAGTGGTTTCCTCCTTATAAAAAAATGGTAAAACTTCCTTGTTTCAAGGAATTTTTACCATTTCTGATTGGGAAAGGCAAGCGCGACGAAGACGGCGCAGGGGATTGGGTATCTGGCGGGCCGCCGGGCCTGCGGCCCCTACGGTTGGAGCAGGAAGCTAACATCTGACCGTTGATATGCTCTGTCCGGGGCGCGTACATGACCACAAGCATCAGCCCTGCCGCCCCGCCCAGGCAAGCGCCGGGGCGATAAAAGCCCTGGCATTGATTCCGTTGTTCTCCATAGGCTGCCTCCTTTTCTCCCTGCCACTCATTCCATACGTATTCCATCCCTACTATCATTTTACGAAATATTCAAAATAATTCTACTGTACTAAAGTACAGGTTCCGGTCATTTTTCCCATCAATCCATAGTCAGTCAGGAGTCGGAAGCAGCATGCAGGATGAGCACTTGGTTATACACGAAAAAAGCCATGGCAGGGACTTTTTCTTCCCGGCATGGCTTTTCTTTACCTAGAACTGTTTCCTTCAATGTTGTTTTGTATACTTTTTGAGTTGTTCCTCAATGAATTTATGTTCCCATTTCTACAATTCCATATAGGGAATCCTCGAAAACGTAAAGAAGGACATCGGACCGGACCTTCATTCCAGCGTCAGTACCCGATCCACATCCGCCATGATGACGCCTGTAATCCCGCAGAATTTGTCCAGGATCTGTTGCATTTCCCGGGAATCCTTCACCGGCTGATCCAGTTTTACAGCAGCCATGCTCAGCATAGGCATATAGTACTGGACGCTGCAGTCCATTTTTTCAGCTAGCTTTTCCACATCTTTCCGGGTCATCCCCCAGTCTAGATGCAGCAATACCATTCGGTCGGAATAAGCTTCACCGGTAAGACCATTGCGGATTAGATGGTCTTCATGGGTTTCCTGGAAAGAATCCCCTTTTGCTGGCGCCAGGGATTTCAGGATGGCAGCATCGGTGCCTCCAGCCGCACCCGGACGGGTGAACTGGACACTAATTATCTGTTTCTCTGGGCTGATCGTGACATGGGCTTCCAGCGCATTTGCCGGATCCGTCCCCTTTTGTTTGATCTGGAATGAGGTTGCCCCTGCCTTGAGTGCCGTAAAATGCAGGTTGGTTACAGCCAGTTTCGGCTGCTCCCTGGTGTTCTGAGTTACGGTCTGAGAATCCAGTCTCAGCATGGTCGGATCCAGATCCGCCACGCTCCATCCCTTATCTCCATCTGCTGTTCCTTTCAGGTCCAGCGTCAGCGTACTGCCCTGGACGGCCATGTCATATCCAGAATAGACTTCCTTTTGGGTGTCACCGGCTGCCTGATAATGGACACTGGCAGTTTGGGTACAGGCTTCTTCCGCCCCCGCTGCAGCCGGCAGCCCTAGGGCCAGCACCGATAGCATCACCATGATCCTTTTCCAATCCAGGTTTTTCAATTCTGTCAAGCCTCCTGCGTACAATCTTACTTCGTTTTATATCAAAAAATTAGCTTTGTCAATGCAAGTGCTGTTTTTCTCACAGTCAGTGCATTTCCCTTCAGCTGCCCTTCCCCTTCAGCCGAACCGCTTTTCTATTGTCGAAAGTCCATGGAAGCCAGCTTTGCTGGCTCCGAATTTAAGTAAATCAGTTGATTTATGGAACAGGTTTTGCTGTTTTAAAATCAATTTGCGAAAATCGATTTCCAAAAGCGTATGACATCTGACCTATGACGTTGGAGATGCTGCACACATATTTTTCACGTGCAACATCCCCTTCCCTACTATTCCACAAAGGTCCGATAGATTTGCTTCGACAGAGCGGCCATAGTTCCGTAAGGAGTATAGTTCCGTGTGAAGATCACCAGTACATAGGCTCCTTTAGGGGTATAGACGATGCCCCCGTCGTGGCGCACATCGCTGACTTCTCCAGTTTTGTGCGCCACCACGGTTCCCTGGGGCAGGTCTCCAGGGATGCTGTCGTTGTCCGTCTGACGTTTGTAAATGGCCAGCATTTCCCGGTCCTGGTCTAAGCCCACGCATTTTCCCCGGTACAGCCGTTTGAACAATAGAGCTATGTCCCGGGTGCTGGTCAGGTTTTCCCGACCTTCCCCCATGGCTTCGGTATCCATCATTTTCCGGCGCAGGACACTGTGGCTGTACCCATGGTTCTGCATGTAGGTATTGATCCGGTCCATGCCCAGTCGGTCGATGAGCAGGTTGGCGGCGGTATTGTCGCTTTCTGTGATCATCAGGTCCAATGCCTCCTGGAGGGAGACTTTGGTTCCATAGGGCCGTCCCTGGAGAACTCCTGCCCCGCCCACCACATTGTCCGGGCTGAGGGTGAAGGTTTCCTTCCGGCTCAGGCTGCCAGCCTGAAGATCTTCATAGGCCTTGGCCAGGATGAAGACCTTGATCATACTGGCAGAAGGCAGGGTGCTGCTACCCAGGTAGATGCTCTGATTGGTGGTCAAATCGGTGAAATAGACCTGGCAGGGACCCGCCTCTCGTATGATCCTTCCGATTTTCTGCATCCGGGGACTCAGGGCCGCTCTGAAAGATGCGGCTGCCGGGGCCCCGGCCCACGCCGTCCGGGGCAGCATCCCTCCGGGCAGCAGCAGAAGGCCCGCCAGCAGCAAGACGATGCCCTGTTTCCATGGTTTCAAAAGAACTTCACTCCTTCCCCGGCTAGCCGTTCCCTAAGCCCCGCCATGAAATGGGGTCCCGGATCCGTCTTACCATGATAATAGCCTGGTACGTCCTCTTTCCACAAAGCCGTATGCCGAGCCTGGTCCTGCTGATAATGGCCCAGCACCCACTGGATGGCGGGATATTTCCCACGGAGATAGCGGATCAGTTTCACATTGGCTTCCAGCTGGGCCTGGGTCAGATCTTCCCGGCCGTCCACCCCACCCACATTCTCGATGCCGATGGCGCACCAGTTCAGTCCGATGGCATGCCGGTTCAGAGCCGTTTCCGGAGTCAGCTGCCAGATGGTCCCGTCCCGGTCCACCAGAAAATGGGAAGCCACGTTCAGAGTCCCGTTCTGGAGATGGGGATTCTCTTCGTTGTAAAAATACCGGTATACTCCGTCTCGGGAATCAGAAGCCGTCCAGTGGACCACTACTGCCTGGGGCACAATGGTTTCCATCTCCTGGCCGTAGTGGATCCGGGCATATTCCCGGATCAGCCGGCGCCGCAGGTCCGTAAAGGCAATAGGCCTGGATTCCATGGCCGGTCTTTCCAGGGATCGTTTTTCCTGTACCGCCGTTCCCTGCCCGGGAGAAACGGATTGGCGGCCTGTTCCCTGGGCACAGCCCCAGGTCCCGCTGCCCAGAGCCAGGATACAGGCCAGCAAAAGGACCTGTCCAGTTCTTCTTTTCGTATGCATGTAATCTCCCTCCTTACCCATTAAGGATAGCACATTCGTACCTTTTCATTGATAAACTTATTATAAATCCCGGTTCCTTGCGGGAGATTTTGCAGGACTGAAGGGATTTCCTTTTGTCCTTGGAGGGGATGGAGGATGTAGCTGGTGCCCAAAAATACAGCGGGCCTTATGACCGATGTAAAAGCAGGCCCCCAGTCTTTTCAACTGCGGGCCTGCTTTTGCAGCATAGCATATTGCCACTACATTTGTGAGGAGTCAGGATGATCGGGTTCTATTTTCTTGTTTTCTCAATCTCTATAAAAATCATCTTTGTCTCTTTCTTCATCCTCATCGTCATTCTCTTCCCCATTTTCCTCTAACGGCTCGTCGAAATTGTCGTTTTCCTCTTGGGAAGCATCCCCTTTCAGCGTATCCCACAGAAACATCCGGACAAAATCCTTTTTCTAGCTTCCATCCATGATCATTCACCTCTCTGAAATGATTTCCCTTCAAAACGGCAAACTCTCCAAAGGAAAGGCTTGCAAGACCATTATAATACCATACTTGGACGGAGGCGTTCATGGTTTGATTTCCTCTCTCTCCTGCTTCCTTCTTTGTTTTGTCCTGATTTCATGGTAAAATAGGAAAGATTGGTCTATTGCCATCGATTCTGAAGTAAAGGAAGCATAGGAACAGCATGGATGCTTTGCATGATCATTGGACACAGAAAAGAGAAATCTCTCCGGAAGAATTGGCGGAATTGGATCCCCAGCAGATCTATGTGGTGGATATCCGAGACGCAGCAGCTTTCCAGCGGGGGACCCTGCTAGGGGCCGTTAACCTGGATCCTCTGGCACTCCAGGAAGGGCTCCTGGAACTGCCGGAAGAAAAGCTCATCGTCTGCCTCTGTATGTGGGGCAAGATCAGCCTGAGCCTGGCGGACAACCTGCGGGACCAGGGCTACACAGCGGTCTCTCTCCACGGCGGCTATGCCCTATGGCTCCAGCGTAGGCTGGAAAAGCAAGCCGTACAGGACGCTGCTGACTCCCAGCGGCTGAAACGGATCGAGACCTCTCTGCGCCGGAAATATAAACGGCGGATCTCCAGCAAATTCGTCCAGGCCATCTGCGACTACGACATGATCCAGCCAGGGGACAAGATTGCCGTGTGCATTTCCGGAGGCAAGGATTCCATGCTCATGGCGAAACTGTTCCAGGATCTGAAGCGCCACAACAAGATACCCTTCGACCTGGTGTTCCTGTGCATGGACCCGGGCTACAACGAAATGAACCGGAAGATCATCGAAGAGAATGCCAAACTGCTCCACATCCCCCTGACCTTCTTTTCCACCAATATCTTCGAATCCGTCTTCCATGTAGAGGAATCTCCCTGCTACCTGTGCGCCAAGATGCGCCGGGGGTATCTTTACCGGAAGGCGCGGGAGCTGGGCTGCAATAAGATCGCCCTGGGCCACCATTTCGATGATGTGATCGAAACCAATCTGATGAGCATCCTCTATGCCGGTGCGGTGCGTACCATGCTGCCCCGGCTGAAAAGCACCAGCTGCCCGGGTATGGAACTGATCCGCCCCCTCTATTATGTCCGGGAGGATGACATCAAGAGCTGGCGGGACGAAAACGATCTGTATTTCATCCAGTGTGCCTGCAAGTTCACGGAAACCTGCTCCACCTGCCACACAGACGGGACCACCGACTCCAAGCGGCTGGAAGTGAAAAAGCTGATTGCCCAGCTGGCCGCCGGCAATCCCCAGGTCCCCAGCAATATCTTCCACAGCCTGGAAAACATCAATCTGGATACGGTGCTGAAGTTCAAGTACCACGGCAGGGAACATAGCTTTTTGGAGGAATGGGAGAAGTAAAAAAGGGATGTTGCACGTTGCGTGCAGCATCCCTTTCGTCATACGTCAGTCGTCATACGTCATACGCTTTATGAAGAGGATGTGAAAAATTCACACCCCCCTTCTTTACTTCTCCGGCCCCTCTTTATGGATATGGGCGATGGGGATCCATTTCCTTTGGGGAAAAAAGACGGAATAAACGGCGATCAAAGAAAGAAATATGCAGAAGAAACCGCCTGTCAGGATCCCTGGCAGCATTTTTTTGATTTGCAAGTCCCCGCCCCGCACCGCATTGGTCCCCATGATGAGGCTCAGCACATACAGCATGGTCCACCAAAGGATATCCTTGGCTGCGAAAAGGGGCCTCCCTTCCACTGCATGGTACCCCACCCAAAGTACATTGGTCAGGAAATAGAATCCAAAGACCACACACATGAGCATGGGGATGAAATTGTCGATCAGCCGGATATCCGGCTTCTTCCGAAAATGCTGGAACCATTCCCGCCAATAGGCATGAGCGATTTCATAATTTCCCGTCATCCACCGGCGCAGCTGGCTCACCATGACCTTCAGGGTCACTGGCTGTTCATCATAGAACCGGGCCTTGTCCTGGTATTCGGAGAAGACTCCCTTGAAATTCTGCTGCATGGAAAATTCCAGATCTTCCACCATGGTCCGGGTATGCCAGCCTTCTGGCTCCAGCAGCTGGATGTCGAATCCGAACCCGGTGCCGGAAACGATGGCCGGCATATCTACATTGTACCGGGGCTTGCTGAACACATCCACACTGAGCCAGTACATGCTGTACCATTGAGAAATCAGATTGTCATAGGGATTGAGGGGCAACCGGTTCCCCATGACCAGACGGGCCCCGTGGGTGAAGCTGTCATTGATGGCCGTCAGGAAGCCCCGGTCGGCCATATTATCCGCATCGAAGATCACGATATGGGAAAATCGGCTACGGAACCGTTCCTGGATAAGGGGGATCCCCCAGCTAAGGACAGCCCCTTTACCCGTACGAGGCCCGCTGTTCCGTTCCAAGACCGTTACATGGGGATACTGCCCAGCCACTTCGGCCGTTTGGTCCGTACAGTGGTCCGCCAGGACGAACACCTGATACAGGTCGGCGGCATAGTCCTGATCTTCCAGACTCTGGAGCAGTTTCCCGATCACCGGGCCCTCGTTGTGGGCACAGACCAGGATGGCAAAACGGCTGGGACCTGCTGCCACGGGCCGGGCTTTTTTTCGGGTCAGCTGACCCATGAACACCGTGCTGCAGGTCCAGAGGAAAGTCAGGAACAGCACCAGCTGGACGATGAAGGTCAGTACATACATCATGATATTTCCCTCAGACAGCCGTCAGGATAAAGAGCAGGGCCGCAAAGATCCCCATCACATATTCCACGATGAGCAGTTCGAACTCATTGGGGAAGATCAGCGCCAGCCCCAGCCCCAGGAAACCTCCGGTAAGAGTGATCCGGAGCATCGCCACCGCCATACTCCGGGTAGTCCCTTTGGTATCCCGGATCCGGTTCCAGAGCGCTTCTCCCGCTCCCCGGAACATCCGAGGCGCTGCCTGGCTGTAGACCAAAAACCCTCCCACAATGGTACAGACCAGCGAAGCAAGGAAGATCCGAGGATAAGAAGCCGGGAACGGGACTACCCGGTACAGATCCCCGCCCACTGCCGGGAACACCGCCATGGGAACTGCCCCGATGACGCTCAGGATGAAATACATGGTAGCCGTCCGCTGATCCTCTACACAAAGGTAGGGTTCCTGGGGGCTGCGCATCCCCTGCCAGATCCGGAAAGGGAGATAGGCAGAAAGCAGGGCCCCCAAAAATTCGATAGGTATGAAATTGGGATTTTCCCCGGTCAATGCCATGGCCGCCGCAGCCCCCAAGGCCGCTGCAATGGCCCCGGTCCGTCCGAAGATCAGCCCATAGGGCACAGAGAGCATGGCCTGGAGCCGGAGGCCGGAAAGCCCTGGCACCACCTGATAACATTGCGATAAAACGAATAAAAGAGCATACAAAAGGAACAGGACAAGACCTGTTTTCAAACGATCAGACATGAATCAGTCCCCTTTTTTCTGTTGTTTTTCCTGGAGGTCCGCCCAAAGTTCTCCGATGGTCCGATGGAATACGGGATGGACCGCCGTCCCGGCAATGGCTGCCAAAGGTTCCAACACAAAACTCCGGTTGGCCATATCCGGGTGGGGCAACTCAAGATCGGCGCTATGGATGACCTGGTCCCCGAAAAGGAGCAGATCCAGGTCGATGTTCCGCTCTCCCCAGTGCCGCTTCCGCTGCCGGCCCATTTCCTGCTCGATAGCCAAGAGGGTATGGAGGAGGCTCTCTGCATCTCCTGCCCATTCCACGGCTGCGGCTCCATTGAGGAATACCGGCTGGTCCGTCACCCCGTAGGGTTCCGTAGTGAAGAGGGGCGATACCTGGAGCACCTGGATACCGTGCTGCTCCATCCGTTCTATGGCCCCGCGGATATTCTGTTCCTTATCCCCCAGGTTGCTGCCCAGGGCTACATAGGCTACTGGCATGCCCGGATCGCCTCCAGCATCCGGATCAGCCGGACATTTTCTTTCACATCATGGACCCGGACCATCTGGGCTCCTGCATAGAGGGCCGCTGCGGAAAGAGCCATGGTCCCTTCCAGTCTCTCTTCCGTGGGCAGATTCCCCAGCACTTTGCCGATGAACGCTTTCCGGGACCCTGCTAGGAGCACCGGGATCCCGTGACCGGTCATTTCAGCCAGGCCGCTGCACAGTTCCAGGTTTTCCGCCCGTCCTTTGGCAAAGCCCAGCCCCGGATCCAGGATCACCTTATCCTTTCCCAGGCCGGCTTCTGCACAGGCCTCTGCCCGTTCCAGCAGGTAACGGGACACTTCGCCCACCACATCCTGGTAGGTCCGCAGTTCTTCCGTCATCATGGTTTTGGGAGTCCCCCGCATATGCATCAGCACCAGGGGAGCCTTAGCCCGGGCCGCTACTTCCAGCATCCGGCCGTCACCGGTAGCCGCCGTCACGTCGTTGATGATATCTGCCCCCGCTTCCAGGGCCGCTTCCGCCGTGGCCGCATGGTACGTGTCCACGCTGAGGATGGCCTCTGGGAAGGCTTTCCGGAGGGCAGACAGGGCGCCTGTCACCCGGCGTTTCTCTTCTTCTGGAGTCACAGGGTCCGCTCCCGGACGGGTGGATTCCCCGCCGATATCCAGCAGGTCTGCCCCATCCCGGAGCATGGTCTCGGCTTTCTGCAACAGAGCTTCCTCCCCACTGATCCGGGACCCGGCATAGAAAGAATCCGGGGTCACATTCAGGATCCCCATGACCCGCATCTTTTCATAGGTCAGTTTCCGGCCATCGGCCAGAAGGGTAGCCATCTCCCCCGGATCCAAGAATTCCCGGAGGTCTTCCAATACCCCTTGGAGACCGAACCAGCCGGCCATGGTCTTCAGTTTCCCGGCCAGGGCCTGGTACTGCCGCCGATTCCCCAGGAGGATCACATCCACCCGGTCCACACTGCAGTTGATGGTCCCCTTGGGATTCACACATTCCCCGCCCAGGGCCAGCATTTCCTGTTTGATGATGTTGGCCGCCGGCGTCCGGACGGAAAGGAGCTTCACCGGCAGCACCGCGGCCTTGGGGGCCATGAGCCCGATGCCGGCAGGATGGACTTCCAGTTTTTCCATTTCACTGCGGATCCGCTCCGCCGGAATGGTCAGATACATGTCACACCTCTTTTTCTACCGTAGCAAAGGCATTGTGGTTATGGATGCTTTCTTCGCTTTCCACGGTCACCGTATACCAGTCGATCCGGGGATCCCCATTGAGCTGGAGGGCGATTTCCCGTACTGCGTCTTCCACGAACCGGGGATTCTCATAGGCCATTTCCGTGACACATTTTTCATCCGGCCGTTTCAGCAGGGAATACAAGGGAGTGGAAGCTCCCTTTTCCGCCATTTCCACCAGTTCTTCGATCCACACCGGCTGGGCAGTACGGATCCGGATCCTCGCCCAGGCCCGCTGGTTGTGGGCCCCATACTTGCTGATTTCTTTAGAGCAGGGGCATAGGGTATGGATGGGCACATCCATACCCACTTCCAGGGAGAAGCTCTCTCCCTTTTCTGCCCGGAAATGGCAGTCCACATCCAGGTAGCTTTCGATGCCGCTGACTGGAGCTTTCTTGGTGATGAAATAGGGGCAGGAGAATTCCAAAAGGGCCTTCCGGGCTTCCAGCTTGTTCCGGAGATTGTCCAGCACTTCTTCCAATTCATGGGGCCGGATCGGACCCACTTGCTTCAGACATTCCACGAAGCGGCTCATATGGGTCCCCCGCTGTTCCTGGGGCAGATCCACAGCCAAAGTCACGGTGGCTACGGTCTGCTGGCTCCCTTTTTCCCGGTCTGCCAGGCAGATGGGCCAGCGCAGGTCCCGGATCCCTACATGTTTCAGGGCAATGTGACGCAGATCCTGCTGCGCCTGTACATCTTTCAGCATGATTCACCTCGATACACGATTCCGCTGGTCTTGGTTTCCCAGACCTGGACTTCATACAGGGTATAATTGGCCCCCGTCAGGGGTTCCTTCAATTTGTTCCAGACCCACACCGCGATGTTTTCCGCCGATGGCTGGGGCAGGATGTCGTTCAGGCAGTGATGATCCAGCTGGTCCACCACCAGGTCTTTCACCGTATGCTTGAACTGGACGAAATCCAGTACCATCCCCTCTGCGTCCGGATGGCCTTCCACCTTCACCACCAGTTTATAGGTATGGCCGTGGAGATGCTCGCATTTGCCATGGTAATTGGGCAGATAATGGGCTGCGTCGAATTCGAATTCTTTGATACAGATCATATGGTTCCCTCCTGCAAATCAAAATCATTCTGCCGTAATGCTTCATAAAGGACGATGGAAACGGAATTGGCCAGATTCAGGGAGCGGGCCTCACTGACCATGGGGATCCGCACACATTCCTCTTCATGGTCCAGCCGGAAGTTTTCCGGCAGGCCGGCGCTTTCCTTGCCGAAGATCAGCAGGGAATCAGGTCCATAATGGACCCGGCTGTAGGACTTGTGTGCATGGGTGGTCAGCAGGAACCGAGGGCTGTCCGGATAGGCTGCCAAGACCTCCTCCACTGAATCATAATAGTGGATGTCCACCAGATGCCAGTAATCCAGGCCCGCCCTTTTCAGGTATTTGTCATCCACCGAGAACCCCAGGGGCCGCACCAGATGCAGACTGGCTCCTGTGGCTGCGCAGAGCCGGGCGATGTTCCCCGTATTCCCGGGGATCTCCGGTTCTACCAATACGATATGCATCATTTCAAAACGCCTCCATCCCAGTCATTGCCGGAAATGGCGATGATCTTCTTCATCTGTTCGTGGAGATTCAGGATCTTCTCCGCGTAATAACTGCCCGTGGCCCATTTGCCGTTGAGCTGGGACCAGCGGGTATAGAATCCGTTCTGGACCTTTCCTTTGTACACCAGATAGTACCGAGGATCGATCACCGGAGTGGCCGGCAGCCGGTCCGTGGTATAAGCCATGAGATGCTGGACATGGGCCCGCACCCCATCCCGCGGTGTAGGGAACCAGGCACCCTGGACCGTGGCACTGGTGGTCCCCAGTCCGCAGAAATTGTTCTGCTGGGGCACCACCGTCCCCCCGAACCGGAAGAACCCGGTTTCCAAAAGAGCCTGGCAGAACACGATATCCCAGCGCAGCCCTTCCCGGCCAGCTTCCTGGTAGTAGAGGTCCACGATCTCTTCCGGGGTCGCCTTGATGGGCAGCTTGGGATTGTACCGGCGCAGCAGCACCACAGCCTGGTCCCGGTTGGCTTCTGCCGGCCCGGCAATGGTCACGTCCTGATAATTCTCCGGCAGTTCCCAGATCTTCGCCGTAGTGGTCAGCCGGCTGAGGATGATCTTCAGGCTGGGATCCGTGACCACCCGGTCCTGATTTTCCAGTCTCAGGACTTTATCCGGGTCCGGCCACTGGGGCAGCGTAAGGGGATCCCCATTCACCGCCAGATATCCCTTGCGGATGACCAATGGAGGCTGGCTGGCAGGTTGCAGATCCCGTCTGAGGGGATCCTTGTCCCGCCCATCCCGGCGTCCTTTCTCTTTGGTCCTGGCTGTAGCCGGTTCCTCCAGGCGTTTCTTGCCCTCCTGAGAAGTCTTTTTCTCCGGCTGCTCCCGAAGGTTTTTTTTCTTCTGGAGCGCCTTTTCCTCTTGTTTCCGCTGTTTCCGGAACTTTTCCCGGAAGCTGGCCTCTTTCTTTTCCAGGTTCCGTTCCTTGGGGAGCTTTTCTTTTTTCTCCATTTTCTTTTTCTGGAGATGGGAAAGAGGTCCGTCCGTTTCATCCAGCAGGACGGTTTCCGCCGGTTTGGCACCCGGTTCCAGGGGGGAGGCCCAGACGGTCCCAGTCCCCAGCAGGCCGGCCAGAGCAAGGCCCAGGGCCAGCCGTTTCTGTTTCTTGTTCAATGGGTCATACCTCGTTCTGCTCTAGTTTTCCAGGAGTCAGGGTTCCCTTTCCCTGGATTTTCTTTACTTCTTTTCAGCTTCTTCCCGGTTCCGGGGGAACACCCACAGGCTCAGCAGCATCACCACGGCTGCCACGATGATCCCCAGGCTAGTAGAATTCAAGATGCCGAAGCCCTTTCCTCCGTTGAAGAATTTCAGGCCCAGCACCACAGCCACCCCCAGGACAGCCGAACAGAAGGCTCCCTTGGTGGACGCTTTTTCCGTGAACAGTCCGAAGAGGAAAGGAGCCGCCAGGGAAACAGTCATCAAGGAGTAGAAAATGGCCAGGGCGGTTATGATGTTGGCCATATAATAGGCAATGAAGATCCCTGCGATACCGCAGAGCACTGTCAGCTTCCGGCTCACTTTCAGCAGTTCTTCATCAGAGATCTCCGGATGGAAGAAGGTCTTGTACAGGTCTTTGGACAGAGACGTGGCCAGCATATAGAGCACCGTATCACAGGTACTGACTTCCGCCGCGAAGATGGCTGAAAGGGCCAGGGCCGAGATGCCGAAGGGCATCATTTCCTTCATAGCTTTGGGCAGGGCCAGTTCCTGGTTTCCCAGATCCGGGAACGCCGCGTAAGCACACATGCCGATGAGCATGGGCAGGAACGCGAAGAGCAACTGGACGATGCCGTTCCACAGTGTCCCCACCCGGACGGCCTTTTCATCTTTGGCCGCATAGACTTTGCCGATGAGCCCCGGAGAGATGCAGAAAGCGGGAGTCAGCATCAGGAAATATCCCAGGATGGCCGTGGTGCCCATGCCGTCCCAGGCAAAATACTTGGCCGTCCGGGCGCTATCCCCCATATGGCTGGCCACAGCAGCCTGGAGCCCGCTCCAGCCCCCTACATATTGGAGAGCGAACGGCGTAGCGATGCAGAAGCCCAGCAGGATGACGATCAGTTCAATGATATTCACGATAGCGGCGCTTTTGATCCCGCCTGCAGAGAAATACAGGGTCACCACCACCGCGGCGATGATGATGCCGTACAGCTTGTCGATGCCGGCCACTACATTGAGGATCCAGGCGATCCCCAGCAGCTGGCCGGAGAAAAGGGCCAGGGTCCCGATAGCCATCATGGTGGACGTGACGCCCCGGAAGGCATGGGAGTAGCGGAGATCCAGATAATCTCCCATGGTATACAGATTGTACTTCTGGGCCGCTTTCCAGACCGCCGGCCCCACGATATAGGCCAGGATCAGAGAACCCAGGCCACTGCAGCCAATCCACCACCAGCTGGAGACTCCGAATTTATAGGCCAGCCCCGTGACCCCTACGGTAGAGCCGGCACCGATATTGGCCGCGATCAGGGTAGTAAAGAGCAGCCCGGCATGGAAGGAACGGCCCCCTACAAAGAAATCCGACGCCCCTTTCACATGCTTCCCCACCAGATGTCCCAGCAGGATCAGCAGCAGTGCATAACAGATAATGACACCAAGATACAGATTCAACACAATCACCTCAATGATATTTGGTAAGGCGCGACGGGAATTCAACACCCCTCATTGTACTTTACTTAGGCGTGGTTGTAAAGGAAAAAGGGGCTGCTGCTTACCGCAGCACCCCCTTTTGATCAGTGATTCACTTGGCCATTTCCACATTGGCCGGCATTTCTGCCACCGGTACCGGCTCCCCTTCCCGTTCCAGGTTGGCCTGGACATGGCGGACAGCACAAGACAGGGTGTAGTTGATCACAAAGTACACCAGAGCCGCGAAGCCGAAGAGTACGAATACGTCAGATACATTGATGGTCCCGGTCCCGTTGTAGAGGGCCGCCCCGCTCAATACTTTGTTCACCCGGGCCATCAGTTCGATGGTGGCCACGTTAGCCATAAAGGACGTATCCTTGATGATGGTGATCACCTGGCTCATCAGGGTGGGCACGATCTTCCGGAAGGCCTGGGGCAGGATGATATACCACATCACCTGGACCATATTGAACCCCTGGGCATACCCGGCTTCGAACTGGCCTTTGGAAATGGCGTTCAGGCCCCCCCGGATGATTTCTGCGATGATAGCGGATTCGAAGATGGTCAGGGCAACGGTGCACTTGAACAGCAGCTTGGTCTCCACAGAGCTCAGGCCGAACATCCGCCGGATGCCGGGAGCCGGGAAGAACACGGTGCCGATGAAGATCCAGAACAGCAGGGGCGTATTCCGGAACAGTTCGATGTAGGCCGTGGCAGCCCAGCGGAACACCCGTTCCGCCGGTTTGGTACAGTAGTTCCGCACTAGAGCCAGGACGGACGCGACACCCAGGCTGGCACTGACGGAAACCACCGCCAGGAGGATCGTAAAGAAGACCCCTTTCAGCATAAAGGTCATGATATCCGGATTTTTCAGTATGGCAAAACTGCCTGCTAATGTATTCATAGCCAATCCCTCCTCAGGCACTCATCATTTCATCCTGGGCTTTCAGTTTGGCTTCCCATCTGGCTGCCAGGGTGGACAGAGGGAAACAGATCACGAAGAACAGGACGCCACAGACGATATAGGCCGGTGCATAGGAACCGCCGGTGGTAGCCCCCGTTACGAAGTTATAAGTGGAAGAGATCAGATCCGCCCCGCCGATGATGTACAGCACTGCCGTGTTCTTGATCAGGTTGCCGATCTGGTTCACCGTAGGTGGCAGAATGATCTTGATGGTCTGGGGCAGGATGATGTAAGTCATCTTCTGAGTATAATCGAACCCCTGGGCATCCGCTGCCTCGAACTGTCCTTTGGGCACCGCTTCGATTCCGGCCCGGATCACTTCTGCCATATAGGCTCCATGGTAGATTCCCAGGGAAATGATCCCGGCTGCCAGGACCCCGATCTTATGGCCGGAGAAAGAAAGAGCATAATAAAGGATGCACAGCTGCAGGATGAGCGGCGTATTCTGGATGGCTTCCACGTAGATCCGGTTCACAGTCTTGGGAACCCGTTTCGAACTGACGCCCATGAGCCCCAACAGGACCCCCAGGACCGCTGCAATCAAGATGCCGCCCAAAGCGCTTTCCACTGTGACGGAAAAGCCCTGGATAAAATTCGCTTTGTGGGCCAGGACCACAGCCCAGGCTCTTTCTGAAAATAAACCACCCATAATGCATTCCTCCTGTGAAACGAGAAGGGCAATCCTGTCTGTGCACTGCGCCGATGGAGGATTGCCGCTTCCTGTCATGCCTTACCTATTTGTCATTTATTTGTCCAGATTGTACTTTGCTTCCAGTTTCTTGATGGTACCGTCTTTCAACCAGCCCTGCACGGCTTCTTCACAGAACTTGCTCATGCCGGAACCCTTCTTGGTAGCCAGGCCATATTCCTGAGGAGCGAACTGTTCCTTGATGAAGGTCCGGTCGTCAGTGTGGTAGATGGCCAGGATGGATTTATCCACGCAGAAGGCGGAAACTTCGCCGGAAGACAGGGCCGTGGAAATGGCCGGATAATCCGCATACTGTTTGAAGCTGACCCCTTTGTTCCAGGTAGCTGCATCGAAGCTCTTGGGATCGAAGCCATCCCCATCGATGACCTTGGCTTTGATCATGGCTTCTACCAGAGCTTTTGCAGAAGTAGAACCGGAGGAGACCCCTACCACTTTGCCTTTCAGATCAGCCAAGCTCTTGATATTGCTGGCTTTTTCCACCAGGACCCCAACATGGTCCGTATAGTACGGCGTGGTGAAGTCCCAGGATTTCTTCCGTTCCGGTGTGATGGTGAAGGTAGCGGCTACCATGTCGATATCCCCGGAATCCAGGAGTGCGGTACGGGTAGCAGCCGTCACTGGCGTATATTCCACATCGACACCCAGTTTCTTAGCCAGTGCAGCCCCCAGATCCACTTCCATACCAGTGAATTTGCCAGTGGCCGGATCCTGGTACCCGAAGCCTTTGGTCACGTTCTTGACGCCTATCCGCAGGACACCCCGTTTCTTGATGGCTGCGATATCTTCCGCTACATTGGAGGATTTACCGGTATCTGCACTTTTCTTCTCGTCCCCGCAGCCGGCAAATAAAGAAACGGCCATCAGGACAGTGACACCCAAGGTTAAGATCTTGCTCAGTTTGCCCAACTTTTTCATGATAAAACCTCCCCAAATTGCTGCTTTACTTCTCTATGATTATCGCCCGGTGTTTCAGCGGATAATCTTGCTCAGGAATTTCTTCACCCGGTCATTGGTGGGATTCACGAAGAAATGATCCGGCGTCCCTTCGTCGATGATCTGCCCGTTTTCCATGAAGACGATCCGGTCAGCCACCTGCCGGGCAAAACCCATTTCGTGGGTCACCACCACCATGGTGATGTTCCCTTCCTTGGCCAGCTTGATCATCACGTCCAGCACTTCCTGGATGGTTTCCGGATCCAGAGCCGAAGTGGGTTCATCAAAGAGGATGATCTTGCTTTCGTCGCACAGGGCCCGGGCGATGGCGATCCTCTGCTGCTGGCCGCCGGACAAAGTCGTAGGATACACATTGGCTTTATGCCGGAGCCCTACCACTTCCAGATAATGGTAGGCGGTTTTTTCCGCCTCTTCTTTACTCTTATGCCGGAGCTTCATAGGTGCCAGTGTCAGGTTCTGCAGTACCGTCATATGGGGGTACAGATTGAACTGCTGGAATACCATGGACATGTTGTCCCGGATGATCTGGGTGCGGTTTTTCCGGGTCAGTTCCGTGCCATTGATGTACACATGCCCATCCGTAGGTTCCTCCAGGAAATTCATGCACCGTACGGTGGTGGATTTCCCTGAACCAGATGGCCCGATGATGACCAGTTTCTCTCCTTCATTCACTTCCAGGTTGACGTCTTTCAATACATGGTTGGTGCCAAAGTACTTGTTGACGTGCTCCAGTTTAATCATCATAGCCATCCCTGCTTTCGTTTAATTTGCAATCATTATATTATTTTTATGTTTTATCGTTCGTATTATTTCGAACAATTACGATTATACTCATTGCACAGTTTGTGTAAATCGCTTCACAAATAGTTCACAAATAATTGTCACGAAAACGAGAAAATTGTTACGTTGTTTACTGATTTGGTCGGATTATTATGTATACAAAAGGGGGATTTGGTCGCGGGTCGTGAGTCGCGGGTTTGTTGGTGTACCGGGGGTGTGAATTTTTTCACAGCCCTTTCCGTTAACTTTTTTCTTATTGTCTTGACAAAGATTCTTTTCTGAGTATAATAATGACCCGAATGATGGGGCTTCTGGCAGGAGATAAATTTAGGGTCCCATCCCAAAAATGGTTTCCCGATGCTGGGACGCGCGCGCAGACCATGGCCATCCATGGTCAGGATCCCTTCGGAATCGGAGCCTAAAACATATTGAAAGACTGGGACGGCAAGGTGCCCCTCTCTCTTATGGGTACTGGATATTCCAGGACTTTCACCGAAAGGTGTTGTCATTATGCAACTGTTCCGTACCGTAAAAGATCTGAAGGACTTTGTCCGCACTGTCAAAAAAGAAGGCAGGACCATCGGCCTGGTGCCCACCATGGGTGCCCTCCACGAAGGCCACGCCTCTTTGATCAAAGCCGCTGCCCAAGAGAATGATGTGGTCATCGTCAGCGACTTCGTGAATCCCACCCAGTTCGGCCCTAACGAAGATTATGATGCCTATCCCCGGAAGCTGGCCGCCGACGAAAAAGTCGCGGAAGCCGCCGGTGCCACGGCCATCTTTGCGCCTTCGCCGGCTGAGATGTATCCCCATAAGGATATGACCTGGGTGGAAGTGACGGGCAATATCACCAAAGTTCTTTGCGGCCGCACACGCCCCATCCATTTTCGGGGTGTGGCAACGGTATGCACCAAGCTGTTCAATCTCTCCCAGGCCGATCGGGCCTATTTCGGGCTGAAAGATGCCCAACAGACGGAAGTCCTCCGCCGGATGGTGGAAGACTTGTTCATGAATGTAGAACTTCGTATCATGCCCATCGTCCGGGAGGCTGACGGGCTTGCCAAGAGTTCCCGGAACGTCTACTTGTCTCCGGAAGAACGGAAGGCCGCCCTGGTCCTTTCCCGGAGCCTGCAGCATGCCAAAGAAGCCTTTGCTGCCGGAGAACGTGATCCCCGGAAACTGGTGGATGAGGTCACGGCAGAAATCAAGACCGAACCTATGAGCAACATCGATTATGTGGAAATCTACGGCATGCCCGGCCTGACGGAAGTCACCGGCCCCATTGCCGGCCGTGCGCTGTTGGCCGTAGCCGTGAAATTCGGCACCACCCGCCTCATCGACAACGTGGTGCTGGAGGGCTGATCCCATGGTGGATGCAATCGTACGCTTCTGCACCCGTTACATGTCCATCGGGGTGGTGCTCATCGGGTTCCTGGGCATCCTGGAACCGGGGCTCATGAAGCCTCTGGCCCCCCAGATCCCTACCTTTCTGGGCATCATCATGTTCGGCATGGGCATGAGCCTGACTCCGGCGGATTTCCGGAACGTGTTCCGACAGCCGAAGAACGTGGCCATCGGGACCCTGCTCCAGTTCACCATCATGCCGGCTGTGGCCTTCGGGCTGATCCATCTGTTCCAGCTCCCTCCCGCCATCGCCATCGGCGTGGTGCTGGTGGGCTGCTGCCCCGGGGGAACCGCTTCCAATGTGATTTCCTACATTGCCCATGCAGATGTGGCTCTGTCCGTTTCCATGACCATGGTGAACACCCTGCTGGCCCCCTTTGTGACTCCTTTCCATGTGTGGCTCATTGCGGGGACCTGGGTAGATATCGACTTTGTGTCCATGATGCTTTCCATCGTCAAGATGGTGCTGCTGCCCTTGGTCCTGGGCATCGGGATGAATTATTTCTTCCCCCGCCAGGTCAGCCGGGTCATCCGGGTGATGCCCATGCTCTCGGCCCTAGTGGTGATCCTCACCGTGGGCTGCGTGGTATCCATGTCTGGGCGAGCCATTGTAGATAATGGGCTGGTGATCCTCTGTGTGGTAATCCTCCACAATCTGTGCGGGATGCTGCTGGGCGGATTCTGCGCCCGCCGTTTCGGACTGGACAAAGCCCAGTGCCGGGCCATGACCATTGAAGTGGGCATGCAGAATTCCGGTCTGGCCTCTACCCTGGCCCTGATGTACTTCACTGCCGCAGGCGGCATCGCCGGTGCCATCTTCTCCGTATGGCACAACGTATCCGGTTCCCTTTTCGCCTCCTACTGCGTAGGGAAAGATGAAGAAGATCAGAGGGAAGAAGAAGCGGGAGAACTGGTGGGAGAAAAGAATAGGAATTGAATGGAAAAAGGACTGTTGCGGAAGCGACAGTCCTTTTTTGGTCGCGGGTCGTGAGTCGCGGGCTTATTGGGGCAGGCCGAAAATCCCGTTTTGCAGATTCCAGTGTATATTACCTTATCATTCTGTAGAAAAAGAACAAACGGGTTAAACGTCCAGGCTCGCGACCCGTGACTCGAGGCCCGCGACCTGGGGTGTGAATTTTTTCACACCCCCTTTCACCACCCCTTCGGCAGCATCCCCGCCATGCTCAGCAGGGCGTAGATGCCGGACCCTAGGAACACCGCCAGCACCAGATATTGGGCCCAAGGACTGGCCAGCCAGCCGCACTGCCAGCAGGGTTCCTGGTCCCCTTTTTTCTGGGCGTTCCGGAGCATGAATACCGGCAGCACGGACATGATGATGCCCCCAAAGGTCCCGGCACTGAAAATGGCACTGACGAATCCCACCAGACCGCTGCTGGCCAGGAAGATGGGCGGGATCACGATAAAGGCCAGGCACAGGGCCCGGCTCCGGATATCCCGTTCCGACCTGAAGCCCAGCCGTTCGATGCAGTTGGTCAGGAAGCTTTCTGCAATGGCCCAGAAGGAAGTCAGCATGGCACAGAAAGCAAAGAAATTCACCAGCAGGTAGAACAGTGGATGCCCCAGGGCCCGTCCCCAGGAAAGGGAGGCCACCTCGGTGATTTCCGCCCCCGGCAGCATCAGGAATACCGCCAGAGGCACCAGGGCCAAGATCAGTAAAGAAATCCCCGTGCCTCCCAGGATGGCCGGTACAAGCTTTTCCGGGCGATCCTGGAAGCCCCGGGCCAGTTCCGGCACAATGTATTGGACAGCATAGCAGAACACCGCGATGTTGAACACCGGGATGCCCCAGGTCCAGTGGGCATACAAGATTTCTCCCAAAGGGACCCGGGCCCACAAAAAGGATGCTCCCACCAACAGGATCAGCATCAAAATCATCCCCAGGCCCAGGAACTTTTCCGCCGTCCCGGTAACCTTCAGTCCCAGCCAGACTACAGCGGTGGCCCCGATGGAAAACAACAGGCTGGCCTCTGCTGCCGGCAGCCCAAAAAAGGCACTGAGGATCTTCCCGCAGCCAGTGATATAAGCGATCAGGCTGCAGAAACTGGTGGCTCCTATGGAAAAGAAGATCAGCCAAGACCCGGCCTTCCCCACATATTTTTCCGCCAGACCGGAAAGCTGGAGAGGCCGCCGGGTACGCAGGGCGGTTTCCGCCACATAGAGCATGGAGGCCACCGAAAGGAACCCTGCCACCAGCAGCCAGGTCAGGAGCACCGGCCAGCCCGCCTTCCGGCTGGCATAAGCCAGGCCCAGTACCCCGGATCCGATGGTAGCTCCCACCACCAACATCACTGCTTCCGTGAAAGTCAGCCGGCGGACTTCTAAAGCCCCCTCTTCCGGCTCTGCCTCCTCCAGTTCTTTCGTTTCTGTATATTCCATCGCTTCTTCTCTCTCCTTTATGGATTGTCAAGTCAGCTGACCTGCATACTGGTCCATTGTAGCACAACAAAGAAAGAGAGAACAGGCAGGTTAACGGAAAAGGGGCTGTTGCATGCACAACAGCCCCCTCTCCTCACAGTTCCAGTCCCGTGGCCGGGTCCAGTCCCATGGCGATGTTCATATTTTCAATGGCTGCCCCGCTGGCCCCTTTGCCCAGGTTGTCGAATTGGGCGGATACGGTGAACCGTTCTTCATTACCGCAGATGAAGATCCGCAGGGAATCTTTCCCGGCCAGGGTATTGGACCCCAGCATCTTGGGCAGTTCCTCCGACTGCACCACGGTGATGAAGGCCTGTTCCTTGAAGAAGTCGGCGTACAGTTTCCGGATGGCCGCCAGGCTCAGGTCCGCCGGCATCTGGAAACCTGCCGTCACCAGCATCCCCGCATAATAGGGCGCCACGATGGGCAGGAAGATCGGGGCCTGTTCCAGCCCGGCATATTTCAGGATCTCCGGCAGGTGTTTATGCTGCTGGCCCAAAGCATAGATCCGGGGCGCATCCAGTTCTTTGTCGTGGAGATTCTCATAGGAAGCGATCATCTTCTTGCCCCCGCCGGAATACCCGGTCAGAGAAGTCAGGGTATAGAGCCCGTCCGCCGGGATCAGATGGGCCTTCACCAGGGGCGCCAGAACAGCGATGGAACCGGTGGCATGGCAGCCCGGATTGGCGATCCGGCTGCTTTCCTGGATGGCATGGAGATAGCTGGGCCCCAATTCTGGGAATCCATAGGCCCAGTCCGGGTCGCAGCGGAAAGCTGTAGAGGTGTCGATGATCTTGGTTTCGCAGTCTTTGGCAGCTTGGGCCACTTCCCGGGAAGCCGCATCCGGCAGGCACAGGAACGCTACGTCGGCCTGGTCGATCTTTTCCAGGCGGGCATCCAGGTTCTTCCGCAGATCGCTGCTGATGGACAGCAGTTCGATATCATCCCGCTGTTTCAGCCGTTGCGCCAGCCGCAGCCCCGTCGTCCCTTCACCGCCATCGATAAACACTTTAAACATCATGACCACCCCTCATTCTCTGATACTTTGTGATTAGAAGTAGGACCATTATAGCACAGTTGGAAGGAGAGGGACAGGTACTTTTTGAGATTTTTGCATAAAAATGCAAAGAAGCTCCGGAACAATCCGGAGTTCCTTTACATTTTTATGCTTTTTTATTGAATAAGCACCGCATAGAATTCAGCACGCAGAGGATCAGCACCCCAGTATCGGCGAAGATGGCGAACCACATGTTGATGAAGCCCAGGGCCCCCAGCACCAGGCTGAGGACCTTGATGCCAATGGCGAACACAATATTCTGGTACACGATGCCCACGCATTTCCGGGCGATCCGGATGGCTTTGCTGATCTTCAGGGGATCATCGTCCATCAGCACCACATCCGCCGCCTCGATGGCCGCATCGCTGCCCAGAGCCCCCATGACGATCCCGATATCCGCCAGGGACAGCACCGGTGCGTCGTTGATCCCGTCTCCTACAAAGGCCACTTTCTCCTTGGGATCCTTCCGGCGGATCAGATTTTCCACCTGCTCCACCTTCCCCTGGGGCAGCAGCTCGCTGTGGACTTCGTCGATACCCAGCTCCCGGGCCACCGCTTCCGCCGTACGTTTTTCATCCCCCGTGAGCATGATCACCTGTTTCACCCCATTGGCCTTCAAGGCCCGGACGGCCTCCACCCCATGGTCCTTGATCCGGTCAGCGATGAGGATATGCCCGTGGTAGGCCCCGTCGATGGCCACGTGGACCAGGGTCCCCACCATGTGACAGTTCACATAGGGGATGTGGAGCATCTCCATGAGTTTGGCGTTTCCGGCGGCGACGGTATGGCCATCCACCCGGGCCATCACCCCTTTGCCCCCGTATTCCTGGATATCCGTCACCCGGCTTCGGTCGATGGGTTTGCCGTAGGCTTGCTGGAGACTCTTGCTGATGGGATGGCTGGAGGCACATTCTGCCAAAGCCGCCATCTCCAGCACTTTCTGTTCTTCCAATTTATTGTGATGGACCGCGGAGACTTCGAACACCCCCTGGGTCAGGGTGCCGGTCTTATCCATCACTACATAGGCTGTATGGGCCAAGGTCTCCATATAGTTGGATCCCTTGATCAGGATTCCCTGCCGGCTGGCACCCCCGATCCCCGCAAAGAAACTGAGAGGAATGGACAGCACCAGGGCGCAGGGGCAACTGACCACCAAAAACAGCAGGCTCCGATACAGCCACATATGCCACAGAGGCGCCATCCCCATGGCCAGCCGCACCAGAGGGGGCAGCAGGAACAGGGCCAGGGCCCCGCTGCACACCGCCGGGGTATAGACCCGGGCGAATTTGGTGATGAACACTTCGGATTTCGCCTTCCGGGAGCTGGCGTCCTCCACCAGATCCAGGATCTTGGATACGGTGGATTCCCCGAACTCTTTGGTGGTCTCTATGGCCAGCACCCCGCTGAGGTTGATGCAGCCGCTGATCACTTCATCCCCTGGGGCCGCTTCCCGGGGCAGGCTTTCCCCGGTGAGAGCCGCCGTATCCAGGCTGGAATGCCCTTCGACCACCCGCCCGTCAATGGGGACCTTTTCTCCAGGCTGGACGATGATCCGGGTGCCGATGGCCACATCATCCGGGTCCACTTGGACCAGTTTCCCGTCCCGCTCCACATTGGCATAGTCGGGACGGATATCCATCAGTTCGCTGATGTTCCGGCGGCTCTTGCCCACGGCGTAGTCTTCGAACAGTTCCCCCACCTGGTAGAACAGCATGACCGCCACCGCTTCCGCATAATCCCCGTTCTGGTAGATACCCAGGCCAAAGGCCCCCAGGCTGGCCACCGCCATCAGAAAGTTCTCATCCAGCACCTGGCCCTTCCGGATATTTTTCGCCGCCTTCAGCAGGATGTCCCAGGCCACGGTCAGATAGGCCGCCAGATAGGGCAGCAGGTGGAGAAAGCGGTATTCCAGGGCCACCCCTTCCCCGCTCCAGGCATCCGGCAGAAAGGCCCCGGCCACCGTCAGCACAAAGGCGGCGGCGATCCGGCCGATCATAATCTTGTTTTCCTGTTCCATGTTCCCATCCTCTCCGGTATCCATTCAGCCATTCTTTAACAGTAAATCTTGCAATCGTCATCCAGTTTGGCCACAGCCGCCTGGCAGCGGCCCATGACTTCCGCCGGATCCGCCCCCTCTGCAAAGGTCACCTTCAGCTTCAGCAACATAAAGTTCAGCACCGCATCCTGGACTCCCGGAGTGGCCTTCACCGCTTCTTCCATCTTGGCCGCACAATTGGCACAGTCCACTTCCACTTTATAACTCTTTTTCATGATTCTTCCTCCTTGCTCTCGCCTAACAATTAAACAATCGTTTAATTGTTTTTCTGACTTATTTATACCACAAACCGAAAAAATAAGCAAGAGAAAGGGGAATTTTTCTTCTTTCTCTTGCTTATAATTCAATAACTGTTTATTTGTTTACAAAATGCTCAGCAGATGGTAGGCCACAAAGGTAACGATCCAGGCCGTTGCCAGCTGGAAGAAGGCTTCAAAAGCCGTCCATTTCCAGCTGCCGCTTTCCTTGTGGATGGTAGCCAGGGCCGCGGCACAGGGCACGTACAGCAGGCAGAAGATCATCAGGCAGACTGCGTTGATGCTGGTAAACCCGATGGCTTCCAGATCGGCGGCGAATTCCGCCATGCCGGCCCCGCTGCTGGCGTTGGTGATGCCAAAGAGTACGGCACAGCTGGATACCACCACTTCCTTGGCGGAAATCCCGGCCAGAAGAGCCAGACAGATCTGCCAGAAGCCCAGGCCGATGGGCCGGAACACCGGCACCAGCACATGGCCCATAATGGCGCCGAAGCTTTCTCCTGCATCGGTGGTGTAGCCACTGGGGCCGAAGTTCAGCAGGAACCAGATCAGGATGGTGGCCACGAAAATGGTGGTCCCGGCCTTTTCCAGGTAACTCTTCACCTTTTCCCACATGTAAATGCCCACAGTATGCATATCCGGCAGCTTGTATTCCGGCAGCTCGATGAGCAGGAAGTCTTCCGTCTGGCGGTGCTGGGCCTTTTCAATGCCATGGAGCACCAGAGCCACCAGGATGGCCACCAAAAGGCCGATCAGGTACATGGAATAGGCCACTACCATGGCATGGCTGCCGAAGAACATCTCTGCAAACAGGATATAGATGGTGAGCCGGGCGTTGCAGCTCATAAAAGGCGTCACCAGCATCACCTTGTACCGGTCCCGCTTGTGTTCCAGGGCACGGGATGCCATCACAGCCGGCACCGTGCACCCAAAGCCCAGGAGCATGGGGATGAAGGCCTTCCCCGACAGCCCCAGACGGCTCATCACGTCTTCCATTACATAGGCCACCCGGGCCATATACCCGGAATCTTCCAGGAAACCCAGGGTCAAAAACAGGATCAGGATATTGGGCAGGAAGGTGACAATGGTCCCCACGCCCCCCAGGACCCCGTCGATGATCAGGGATTTCAGGGCATCGCTGACGGACCAGGCGGTGAGCAGCCCTTCCAGTCCGTCTCCGAACCAGCCGATGAAGTCTTCCATATACCCCTTCAGCCAGTCCCCTACGGTAAAGGTCAGGAAGAACACCACCGCCATGATCAGCAGGAACACGGGGATCCCCCAGAACCGGTCCGTCAGCACCTTGTCCAGCCGGTCCGTCAGCTTGTCGCTTTCTTCCTTGTGGAGCAGCACTTCGTGGATGATTTCTTCAATGAAATCATATTTTTCCCGGATGATCCGGGTTTCGTAGTTCTGGTCCAGGATGTCCGGCCGGTCCACCGGGTGTTTTTTCAGCACTTCCTGGTCCTGTTCCAGCAGCTTGATGGCATGCCACCGGGGATTGATGATGTCCGGATATTTATCTTCCAGTTCCGCAATCAATTGGTCGATCCGGTCTTCGATGGGGTCGGAATAGACCATGGCGTACATTTTGTGGTCCAGCCGATGGGCCCCTACTGCCTTGTGGTCGTGGATCAGAGGGTCCGTGTGTTTGGCGTCCCGGTGATGGATGGCCGCATGGAGCAGCACATCCAGCCCCCGGCGCTTCCGGGCGGAAACGGGGATCACCGGGATCCCCAGCATTTCCGGCAGCCGGTGCAGGTCGATTTCCATCCCCCGTTTTTCCACGATATCCATCATGTTCAGGGCCATGACCACCGGCTTTCCCAGCTCCAGCAGCTGGAGGTTCAGGTACAGGCTCCGTTCCAGGGCGGAGGCATCCACCACGTTGATGATCACGTCCACTTCGTCGCTGAGGATGAAGTCCCGGGACACGATTTCTTCCATGGTATAGGAAGTGAGGCTGTAGGTGCCGGGCAGGTCCACCAGATGGATGTTCATGTTGTGGCGCCGGATAGCCCCTTCCACCTTTTCCACGGTGACCCCGGGCCAGTTGGCCACCTTCAGGTTGGCGCCGGTAAAGGCGTTGAACAGGGTGGTCTTTCCACAGTTGGGGTTGCCGATGAAGCCGATGGTAAGATTTTGGGCATCGTGGAGATGCTTTTTAGGCTGCTGCATGTCAGTCATGGTCCACCTCTACTTTGTCCACCGTAATGTTCCGGGTCATATTGAAGCCCAAAGCAAACCGGGTGCCCCGGAGCAGGATCACCATGATTCCCTTCCCCTTCCGGTTCAGCACATGGATCCGGGTCCCCAGGGTCATCCCCAAGGCCTGGAGCCGCCGTTCGATCTGGAACGGCAGTTCGATTTTCGTAACGACTGCAGATTCACCGATCTGCAAATCTTTTAAAAGCATGGATTCTTGTTTCCCCCTGTAAGTAAATTCAAGCGTAAAGAAAAGCTGCCGCCGTAGCGACAGCCTGTGGTTCTTACGTGAGACTAACCGCATTTGTAATTATAATCAATTCAGGAGGGATTGTCCACTGAATGAAGGAAGCCAAATGCCCCGGCCTTGATTTGCCCCTGCAGTTGTTATCGGGTTTCCGGCGGGGACGGTGTTCTGGCGGGGCGCCGGGCCTGCACCCCCTACGGACCCGCAATGGATCCCGGCTTTGGACGGATTTAAGGTATAACAGCCGGGCCTGCAATCCCTTACAACTCTTTCCCTTCCATCTCCTGGTCCAACGCTTCCAGCAATCCGATATACTCGTTTTTGATCATCCCATAGATTTCCTTTGCGGTGGATTCGTTGTAGGTGTGGGCTGTCAGGTTCCGTTTCTGCTGCATGTCCAGCCATTTTTCCGCATCCCGGATCAGATGCATTTTCCAGGCTTCCCGGATAGCGCTCCGGGGGCTGGCCACCTCCACCCCTTCGAAATCCAGGATGGTTTTCAGGAGTTTCCAGCCCAGTTCGAAGGTAAATTCAAACCGCTGTATGGTTGCATCCAGATAAATACCATCTGCATCAGGCTCTTTTTGCAAGGCAATTTTCAGTCTGCCCAATGCTTTATGGTATTCTTCCCATTTTAAGGTGATTTGTTCTTTGGCCATAATCGGACTCCCTTCCTGGTTCGTTTTCCAAAGCACGATTCCTTCTCTGTCAATGGATTCCTGCAGTTTCTTGTTGGATTGGTTCGTATAGTCGATTAAATCAAACGTATAGGGCAACTGGCTTTCGTCCAATGCCGCCTGCATAGGGGTACGGATGTCTTCTTTGCTGGCAATCGCCAGATCCACATCCGATGTTTCTTTGTAATCTCCCCTGGCACGGGATCCAAAAAGCTTTACCCATAAGAGTTCATTTTGAAAACGAGAAAAAATCCGGTACAAAATTTTCCATTGTTCCAGGGTCATTCCATGAAGTCTGGAATCATGAGCCTCTCTATTCTTTTTTACTCCAAGTGCTTTTTGCATATTTTTACCCTCTTTTAGGCTCTCGCTCCTCGGCCAAAGCATCATGGGCCCATTATATCATACTTTTCAGTTTTTCTCCTGCTGGGGGCCCTGGATACGTTGCCTGCGGGGATACAGGCCCCACCGGCGGCCGGGACGGCCCCCCGGCGTGAGCGGGCGAACCGGGCGGCACGGCTTTGCCGACCTTGGTTCGCCCCTACGGCTGTTATCGAGTTTCCGGCGGAGATAATGTTCTGGCGGGGCGCCGGGCCTACGCCCCCTACGGGCCCGCGAGGAAATCCTTGAAATGCCTATAGAAGACCTTGCGAGGGTTAGATCCTAACGCCTATCAGAGCCTTTTATCCATCCCTGGAATTGGACCTGTTATGGCCGCTGGTATCCTGGCAGAAATTGGCCATATTGAAGCTTTCAACTCTCAAGAAGCATTGGCAAAGTACGCCGGGCTTATCTGGCGTGAAAACCAGTCAGGTAACTTTAAAAGTGATGATACTCCTCTGGCCAAACGATGTTCGTCACTGTTGGATGGGGCCGATTTCGATTTCGTCGATTTTTCCCTTTTCGATTTCAAAGATCAGGCCCACGCCGGACATACCCTCCGCCCTGTAGATGATTTTATCCCCACGGACTATGTCCGGTTTCCCGTAGGTCCCCTCCAGAAGGGAAGCGTCCATTCCCACGTAGATTCCTTCCGGAGTTGCCCATCCGTTGTTAGCAGATACTTCCATATGATAGACAGCTCCTTCCGCCAGATGAATGGAAACCCCATCACCATATTCATATTCCACCACCGATCCCGATGGATGGGAATCAGAATGTTCCCGTTCCGTTTCTGTAGGGGCACCATATATCTGCCGTATATAGGAGCTCTCACTGCCAATTCCGATGCCGCCCAGGTACAGGGATTTCTGCGGTACCGATGCCAATGCGGCCGAAGCAGCCAGCGTCAAAAGTGTTGTGAGACCCACAATTGTCCATTTTTTCATCAGGTCCATCCTCCTTATTTTTAAGAATTATTATTGATTTTAATTTTATCATAATCATGCGGGAAGTTACAACCTGTTTTTCATCACATTTCTGTCCTATGTATACTTTTACCCATTGCTGTGAAAAAGAAGACACGATAAAATTAACGGACGGAGAAACATGATTATCCCTGAACAGCAAGGGCAGTGAAAATGCACGGGATCCGGAAATTACTGCCTTTCTCCGCTATGTGGACGGCAAGGCAGCAGAGTGGAATTTGTAAGGAGCCTGGATCAGTCAGTCCAGTTTGTGAAAAGCCTGGAAAAAGTGAGGCAATAATATATGATTCTAAGTGACGAAATCAAAAGACACCAGGAAGAAGCAGCGGACAAAGCTGCGGCAGAATCAATGGTTAAGGGAATCGCCAAAGGACTTGGTCTCTCCGACGATGAAATCAGGGCCCTGGCTGAAATGGAAGAATCATAACGAAACAGGTGAGCGTTTCGAGTACAGAAACCGCAGACCATTGGCCTGCGGTTTTTCTTCAGAAAGCATATTTACAACAGGAGCCATACATTCCTCTGGCGAAAGCTGCTTGAACTGTCTTATCTTGCGAAACATAATATTACTCCTCTCTCATCGCATAACCAAATCTCTTCTGGCACCCGGAAACTATACGATGTGATATCCTTCTGCAGCCAAAACACTCAATGCCCGTGCAAAGTTTTCTTCTTTGACCAAAATATAATCTGTATTGTAAGTGGATATCGCAAAAATGCCTATCTCATGTTCGGCAAGGATCCCGGATAATTTGGACAGGATGCCAATGAGCGAAAAATCAAGAACACCCTGAATGCGGAATCCTCTCCAACCGTCATCCCGTTCTACCGTCTTCACAGGTGTATCCTCTGTCTTGCACACTAGTGACACTTCTTCATCCGTTTTTCCGACGAAATAAAAATCAGCAGCCATATTGATGTCGGATACATCTGGCACTTTACAGACCGTCAGTTTGTAATCGATTTTCTTTAGTTCCATTTTCTTTTCTCCTATTAAAATTTCATATGCGCAGCATACCCTATATGCATTCCAGTAAGGTCAATGCCAGAATGACATTAATCATCCGATAATGCTTGACATAGAATTTTTGTATCAGAAGTCCAGCACCAATCCAAGTAGATGTGGCAATCGTCCCAATCGTGGCAATCAGAAGTTCAACTCCGATCAGAATCCATAATGCCTTACTGTATGGTGTGATAAACCCCGTCAATGCTATAATTCCAAACATATAGATTTTGATATTTACAAACTGAAGCAGGAATCCTTTCAAGAAAGAGGCTGTTCCGTGCCCTGCATTAACCTCAGGCTTACTGATAGCAATATGAATCGCAAGCCAAAGGATATAAGCAGCTCCAATATACTTCATGACTTGGAGCGCACCGGGAAGAAATGCACCCACTCCATATACGAAAACGGCACAGATAATCTGAACAACATAGTATCCCATGAATATTCCAAAAAAAAGTGGCTTCCCTTTTCCCCATCCGTAATTGGTTACTGTATTCAGAGCCAATATATTCCCCGGCCCCGGGGTAAAGGCATTCACGCACGCATACACAAAAAAATTCACAAGCACATATCCAGGCATACCCAAATCTCCTTTCACAATGTTGCTATCATCATACTTCAAAGGAAGATCTTATAGGTAATACTTATTTGATATGTTTTTACATAGTTTCATTCTATGTAGATTGAGTGGCATATTTTTTCAATGCTTTCACATAGATGGATCCCAGCTCCGACAGACTCTGCTCCCTGCAGAGGACATACCCGATGTGCATCTGTTCCTGCTCAGCAAGGGGTACGGAAACGATCTGCCGTCCCTGCAGATAGGTGGGAAAGATCCCGCTGGCGATGGTATATCCATCTAGGCCGATCAGCGGATCGATGGTTGGAGCTTTCTACATATATAGATCAGGGACCCCGCGACAGGATCTTCGGGAGCCAGTCTCCGAAGTTTCTTCTCTCCCATATGCAAATACCGGCTGGCTTCTTTCAGGGCCAACGTAATCCACGGACCCTTGCCGAACGGTGCGGCCTTCCGGAGGATTTTTTTACTGCCATAAAGTTCCGCAATATCAAGTAAATTTCTTCACATTTTCTTTAATTAACGTTATAATAGCAATAATCGAATTCCGAGAATACCATATCCTTCCGGAGTGGCTGCTGATTTACAAAATCAATGAAAATATCCTGATACTGACTCTGACCCGTACAGAAAACCACAGTGATTTGTGCTGAAAAAACAGAAAGGATGTTTTTATATGAAAATCATCGCAATCAATGGAAGTCCCCGCCGTTCAGGAAATACTTCTGTCATGCTCCAAAAAGCATTGGAAGGAGCGACTGCGGCCGGTGCAGAAACCGAAATCATCAACTTATATTCTCTTACCTACAAGAGCTGCGTCAGTTGCTTTTACTGCAAACGCAAGGATAAAAAACACGGAACCTGCATCGTCAAAGATGATTTGGCGCCGGTCTTGGAACGGGTGAAAGCGGCGGATGCCGTCATTTTTGGTTCCCCTATCTATTTCATGAACCTGACAGCCCAGATGCAGGCTTTTCTGGAACGGTTCTTTTTCTCACAGTACATTTACAGCCGTGAAACTCCCTCCGTGCTGGGAAAGAAAATGCCCTCCGCGTTTCTCTACACCATGAATGCCACGGAAGAACAAATGGAACAGTTCCATCTAAAGGAAAGTCTAGCTGCCTATGAATGGACTGCCGCCAATGTGTTGGGAGTGGAACCATACCGATTCTATGACTGCAATACGCTCCAGTTCTCCGATTACAGCCGATATGAATCCTCGATCTTTTCCGAACAGGATAAACGGGATTACCACGCCAAATATGAAAAAGAAATGGAAGAAAACGCCTATAAATTAGGCAGACAACTGATTGAGGATGCGCAAGAAAAAATATCCTATTAAGCATATCGATGTGCCCGTTACTCCTTCCATGAATACCGGGTGACGCAATATTTGTCAGGATAAAAACCCTATTGATAAAATGTAAGGAATGGAAACTAAACAGGCCCGCAATCACTTTTGACTGCGGGCTTTTTCGCTCTCTGGACGGCTCAAAAGGGCCTGGTCTGACGTATTTTTATTCCTCTTCCACCACTTCTGCCTTGAACACCATGATGGTATCCGCATCGCTGCAGCAGAACTCGGCGGTGCCTTTGGGCTGGCCGGGAATCTGGCCTCCATACCGGAGGATATCGATATAGGGAAAGGCGCAGTGCATGGCCATGGGGCAAATCTTGCCCCGGTCTTCATCGAAATCGAAGACTTCCCCTATATGGTGGCCCCGGTGGCAGCCCATTATCCCTCTCCGGTCCGTCACTGTGATCCGGATCTTCGGTCTGCGCCGCTCCATGGCTGCCCCGTTATTCCAAGGTCAGCAGGAGCCCCATCTTAAAGGGTTTCTCCGCTTTCACCCAATGGAGTCCATTCTTGGCAAACCGGAACTGCTCGCCGGCTTTCAGGGTATGAGCCTGGCCTTCATAGCCGATGATCCCTTCCCCATCCAGGGCAAAGATCAGGGCATCTCCCGGAGCTGCATGTTCGCTGAGTCCGGTGCCCGCAGCAAAGGCCATGACCACGAACTTCATTTTGTCGTTGTGGACCACATCCATATTGACGATCCGTCCCTCCTGGTAAGGCACCAGGTCTGCCAGTCTGAATACTTCTCCTGCTTTCACTGCATTGTTCATGATATCCTCCTTCTGGATTTCCAGTTCCGTATAGACGGTATCTTCTTCCGCTGCCATGCCCACCGGTACGCCAGTGGGAGTCAGAAGGCTCTCTCCCTCTTCCAGCACCCGGCCTTGCTGGCTGCCGGTCAGGAACAGCCGGCCCTTCTGGACCCGCAGCAGCTTGTGGTAGGGATAGATTTCTGCGCTGATGTCCGTCCCGGCTCCCAGTGAAAAGATCCAGAGAGGATTCTTACCCCCGGCGATCTGCTGGGAAACCGTGCATCCAGTCACAGGAGGATTGGTCTCTTCCATCCGGAATACCCGGCCCGCATCCATTTCCATACCATCACCTGCTTTCCTTTTATTGTCTGTATTGTAGCATGGAAATGAGAGAAAGTACGTTGGAAGGACAACGAAAAAGGAGCTGTTGCACTTGAAAAAACATACCCGTACAACAGCTCCACTGGCTCACTGGCTGCATGTCTCCACTCTCCAGCCGTGAGAAGTTTTCACAATTACACCAGCTGTCTTACTTTTCATCCCTTTTCGGGATCTTCTGGAAGAAGGCGTGGATCAGCACAGCTGCCAGGAGGAAGCCGCACACATCGGATACACTCTGGCTCCATACCAGGCCCGTGAGACCGAAGATCCGGGGCAGCACCAGCAGGGTGGGGATCAAAAAGAGCCCGCTCCGGCCGGCCGCTACCAGCATGGCTCCTGCTGTATGCCGGGTAGTCTGGAGGCACATATTGGACAGGATGGTCAAGGGCACCAGGAAGAAGGTCATGGCCTGGGTTCGGAGGGCGGCGGCCCCCACGGAAATCACCAAAGAATCATCCCGGAATTCCTCCAATATAGGAGTGGCCCAAACAATGGCCACAGCAGCGGCTGCCAAGGAAAACAGGGTCCCCGCTTTCACAGCGAACCAGAATCCTTCCCGGAGCCGGCCGTATTTCCGGGCCCCGTAGCTGAACCCGCACACCGGCTGGAATCCTTGGCCGAACCCGATGACCACGGAAGCCGCAAAGAAACTGAGCCGGGTTACGATGGACATGGCAGCGATGGCCGCATCTCCAAAGGCTCCCGCTGCCACATTGAGGAAAATGGTAGAAAGGCTCTGAGTCCCCTGACGCACCAGAGAAGGGGCCCCGCCAGCCACGATTTCTTTCATGATGGGCCAAGAAGGATGGATATTCTTCATCTGGATGGGGATATTGCCGCCCCGCCGGGTCATGGCAAATAGGATACAAAAACTGATGAACTGGCTCAGGATGGTGGCGTAGGCAGCTCCGGCTACCCCCAAACGGAACTTGAAGATGAAAAGAGGATCCAGGAACACGTTCAGGAAGCCTCCCACGGTGATGCCCACCATGCCGAAAGCGGCGCTGCCCTGGAAACGCAGATGGTTGTTCATCACCAGGCTGGACATCATCACCGGAGCCCCGATGAGGATCACACTCATATACTGGACTGCATAGGGCAGGATGGTAGGTGTGGAACCAATCAGGGTAGCGAATTGCGGGGCAAAAGCATTGCCCAGGACGGCGATGCAGAGTCCGCATAAAAACGTATAGAAAAAACTGGTAGAAGCCATGGTTTCTGCCTCCGCCCGCTTCTTCGCCCCCAGGAGCCGGGAAATGGTATTGCCGGAGCCCATGCCGAAGAAAAAAGCGATGGCATGGATGATGGCCATGGTAGCAAAGGTGACCCCTACGGCTGCGGTGGAGGTGGTATCGATTTTACTCACAAAGTACGTATCAGCCATATTATAGAAGCTGGTGCACAGCATACTGATGATGGAAGGCAGGGCCAAGGAAGCAATCAAAGGCTTCACCGGCGATTCCAGCATCTTTTTGTACTTTTGGGCTTCTTGGGAATTTGCAGGCGATGGATCTGTCATAAGGAAACCGCCAATCTGTCCGATTGCGGACGTATATTTTTTCTATTATACCACAAAAGAGGGGTGTGAAAAAATTCACACCCCCCCGGTCGCGAGTCACGGGTCGCGACCCGTGACCGAGCCGTTATGCGGCTCTTATTTCCCCAGTGCATCCGCCTGGATGATGGCGGCATAGAGCTGGTCTTCCGTTACATCCGCTACCATATTGTGGATGCTTTCCCCCGGCACGCAGGCAGCTTTAGCGATCTGGCGGATCTGTTCGTCCGTTGTGATCCCCAGTTCGGCCAGGGTGGTGGGCAGCCCCACTTCTTTGCAGAAGCCCTGGACATCTCGGAACTCATCTTCTTCTACCCCTTCCAGCACCAGCTGGACCAAGGTACCGAAGGCTACGCAGTTCCCATGGGGCACACTGTGGCCGCCCAGGGAAGTGATGCCATTGTAGAAGGAATGGGCACAGGCCAGGCCCCCGTTATCCGCCCCTACCCCGGACAGGTACACATTGGTCTCGATGATAGCATCCAGAGCCGGCGTCACCACCTGTTTTTCTACGGACATTTTGGCCTGGGCCCCGTAGTTCCGCAGGTTTTCGTAGCACAGCTCGCACAGGGCCATGGCCGACCGGGTGATCCCGCCGTTTTCCAGGCTGGGCGCATCGGTCCGATAGCAGGCCCGGGCTTCGAAATAGGTCCCCAGAGCATCCCCCATGCCAGCTACCAAGAATTTCACTGGAGCATGGGCGATGATGGAACTGTCTACCAGCACTCCGTCCGGGTTGTTGGGATAGAACAGATAGGAATTGAAGGAGCCGTCATCGTTATAGATGACCGAAAGACCGGTACAAGGAGCATCGGTAGCCACCACCGTAGGGATGATTACCACCCGTTTCCCTTCATGATAAGCGGTAGCTTTGGCCGTATCGATGGCGGAGCCGCCCCCTACCCCGACCACCACATCGATGTTCTCCGCGCGGACCATTTTTCTGAATTTCTCGATTTCTCCCACGCTGGAGATTCCTCCGAACACTTCATAATGGCGATGGGTCTCGCTGCTCCCGAAGCCTTCTTCCAGTTTGTCATGACAGGTCCGGTGACCGCTCCGGCTACAGATGAACAACCAATTCTTCCCCAGATCCTTGAAATAGTCGTAGAATTCCCGCAGAGCTCCGCTGCCTTGAACATATTTCAACGGTGCCCGCATCAAACGCAGTCTTGCCATCGTAGTTACCTCCTTAAATGTAGTTTTTTCTGATACAGATTATATCATGGATTGAACATTTTTAACAATAATTATTTATTTAAAGTTATATAATGAAAACCTTGTGCATGGAAGCAAATCGCCTGTTTTTTCCAAAAATTCAGTAGGCGGAATTTCAGAAATATGCTACAATGGGTTTACAGAGTTTTTACATTTTACATATTCTTTACAAAGGAGGAAGATTTGTATGAAACTCAAGAAATGGTTGGCTGCTTCCGCCATCTGTGCCCTGGCCCTGGCTGTAGGTGCCTGTGGCGGTGGCAAAAAAACACAGCAGAAGGCGGCCGGCGACTGGAAGCCTACCAAGGATATCAAGGTAATCGTAGCCTATAAGGCAGGTTCCGGTACGGATACAGGGGCTCGGGTCCTGTGTAAGGATGCGGAAAAATTCGTCGGCAAGACCCTGATCATCGAAAACAAGCCCGGTGCAGACGGCAAGATCGGCTGGACGGAACTGTCCAAGGCAAAACCGGATGGGTATACCATCGGCTTCATCAACCTCCCTACTTACACCACCCTGGCCCTGGCCAAGAATGCTTCTTTCAATGACAAGAGCATCGTCCCCATCTGCAACCATCTGAAAGAAACCGGCGTAGTCGTCGTTCGGAAAGACAGCAAATTCAACAGCCTGAAGGAACTGGTGGAATACGCCAAAGCCCATCCCGGCGAACTGAAAGCTTCCACCAACGGGGTCCAGGCTTCCAACCATACGGCAGCCCAGCTGCTCTCCACCACGGCCAAATTCAAATACAATGCAGTGCCTTACGGCGGTACCGCTGACCAGCTGCTGGCTCTGCGCCAGGGCGAAGTGGATTTCTCCTGCGCCAAACTGGGCGATGTGGAACCGCTCATCCGCGGCAGCAACGCAGCTCTGAAGCTCCTGGGCGTATTCTCCGAAAAACGTCTGGATGAATATAAAGACGTCCCCACCTTGGGTGAACTGGGCTACTACAACAAATGGTATGGTTCCGCCCGTGCCCTGGTAGCTCCCAAAGGCACCCCGGAAAACATCATCAAATTCTATGAAAAAGCCTTCAAACTGACCATGACCGACGAACAGACCATCCGCGACCATAAGAACGCCGGCCTGGAACTCCACTACATGGACAGCAAGGAACTGGGCAAACTGATCCAGGAACAGATGACCTTCTGCAAAGACGTGGTCAGCAAGCTGTACAAGGATGCCTAACCATCTGAACATATGATCTGCAAAGGGGCTGCTTGCGAGCAGCCCCCCTGTTTGAGGGGAAACCATTATGAAAAAATCGGAACTCAGTGTCGTCATCTTCATGCTGGGATTCTGTGCCTTCTTTTTCTATGAAACACTGCAGCTGCCGCCTGCGGCACAGAGCTATCCCAAATTCGTCATCGGCCTCCTGGCCGTCCTGACCCTGATGCAGCTGGTGAAAATGGCCTGCAGCTGCCATGGGCATTTCGCCATCGTCAATGATCTGCCGGAAGTCTGGACCCACTTCCTGCCGAAACAGTTCTTCACATTCTTAGGTGCATCAGTCCTCTTCTTCATCCTCATGATCTTCATCGGGTTCTATCCTGCTGCCATCATCTATCTCCTTTTCATGATGCACTTTTTCCATATCGAGAAAAAATACATGGCCATCACCATTGTGGTATTGATGGTCCTGATCTATGTGGTCTTCAGCGAGTTTTTGGCCGTGCCTCTGCCGGACGGCCTGCTGATTGAAGAACTACTGTAGGAAGCGAGGGATGGACAAATGGAAAATCAATATGCATTGATGGCCATGGGATTCGTCAACGCGCTTTCTCCCATGAACATCGTCATCATGATCGCCAGTGTGACCATGGGGATCATCATCGGCTGTATGCCCGGTCTTTCCGCGGCCATGGGGGTGGCCCTGCTGCTGCCCCTGACCTTCGGCATGGAACCTTCTGCCGGCCTCATCATGCTGGGTGGCATCTACTGTGGCGCTATCTTCGGCGGATCCATTTCCGCCATCTTGATCCACACACCCGGTACACCGGCCTCAGCGGCCACCGCCATCGACGGCTATGCCATGACCCTGAAGGGCAAAGCGGGGAAAGCTCTGGCCACTGCCTGTATCGCCTCTTTCTGGGGTGGGCTCCTGAGCTGCATTTCCCTGTATTTCTTCGCTCCGGCCCTGGCCAAATTAGCCATGGAATTCGGCAGCCCGGAATACTTCTGGCTGAGCCTTTTCGGCCTGACCATCATCGCCGGGATCAACACAGATTCTATGATTCTGGGGCTGATGTCCGGTGCCTTCGGGCTGGTACTCTCTACCATCGGCATGGATCCCATGCAGGGCGTGGAACGGTTCATGTTCGGCCAGGATTCTCTCTATAACGGCATCAACATCACCTGCGCCCTGATCGGTCTCTTTTCCATGAGTCAGGCCTTCATCCTGGCGGAAAAAGCCATCGTACAGCGGGCCAAAGCTGCCAAGTTCAAAGACCGGATCATGCTGAGCCTCCAGGAAATGAAACAGATCACCCCCACGGTGCTCCGGAGCTGGATCATCGGGAATATCATCGGGCTCCTGCCTGGAGCCGGTGCCTCCATCGCCTGCTTCCTGGGCTACAACGAAGCCAAGCGCTTCTCCAAACATCCGGAAGAATTCGGCAACGGTTCCATTGAAGGGATCGCCGGTTCCGAAGCTGCCAACAACGCCGTGACCGGCGGTTCCCTGATCCCCACCCTGACCCTGGGGATCCCTGGAGAAAGCGTCACCGCTGTGCTCATGGGCGGGCTGATCATCCACGGGCTCCAGCCGGGACCGGAACTCTTTACAAAGTATGCTCCCATGACGTATACTTTCTTTGGCGGGTTCGTGGTGATCCAGTTCTTCATGCTACTGATCGGCCTTTTGGGCTGCCGACTCTTCGCCAAGATTGCCCGGGTTTCCGATGCCATCCTGATTCCCAGCATCTTCGTGCTGTGTGTGGTGGGTTCCTTTGCCATCAACAACAGTGCCTTTGATGTTAAGGTGATGTTCGTATTCGGGATCATCGGGTATCTCATGCGGAAATGCAATATGAACACCGCAGCCGTTGTTCTAGCCCTGATCCTGGGGCCTCTGGGTGAAAAGGGCCTGCGGCGTAGCCTGAGCCTTTCCGGCGGGGATACCAGCATCCTGCTTTCCACCAATATCTGCAAGATTTTGCTGGCCCTGTGCCTGCTGTCCCTGCTCTCTCCTTTCATCATGAAGTTCTTCAAAAAGGAAAAGAAAGCGGACGAAGCTGTGCTGGCCGAAGAAGACAAGGAAATCCAGGAAGAAAACAAGAAATAAAAAAGAAAAGCCTTCTCACATCAAAAGACCCCTTGCGATGGAAGAGGGACGGAATGAAAAGGGGGATGTTGCGCATGCAACATCCCCCTATCACTAGTCACTGGCCAAAGGAGGTCTTTTTATGGAAGAAACACGTGTGGCGATTTTAGGGATCATCGTGGAAGACCCGGATGCGGTGGAAGAACTGAATGCCATCCTCCACGATTTCGGCCCCTATGTGATCGGTCGGATGGGGATTCCCTATCATGCCCGGAACATCCACATCATCAGCGTGGTGGTGGATGCCCCCCAGGATATCATCAGCAATCTCTCAGGGAAGATCGGCAAACTGAAAGGAGTCTCTTCCAAGACGGCCTATGCCAAAGTCACTCCGGGCCATGAGAACCATGAAGGATAAACTGCATTTTTTCCTGCCCTTCCTGGTGGTTTTCCTCCTTTGGGAGTATGCGGCTGCCCAGGGGTTCTGGAGCAGCTACATCCTGCCCTCTCCTGCCCGGGTCTGGGGCACCCTGCTCCATATGCTGCAGAACGGGGAATTGTTCCGGCATATCCGAATCAGCCTCCAGCGGATCCTATGGGGTTTTCTCTGGGCTTTTTTGGCCAGCTGCCTGCTCAGCAGCCTGAACCTGCTCTTTCCCCGGCTCCGGAACGGGTACAGCGGCCTCCTGGAAGTATTCCGCCATGTGCCGCCCCTGTCCCTGATTCCTCTGCTGATCCTCTGGTTCGGCATCGGAGAACTGCCCAAGACCATCATCATCGTCCTGGCGTCCTTTTTCCCCATGTACCTGAACATGGATGATGGTTTCCGCCGCTGCGACCGGAAACTGCTAGAAGTGGGGCAGATGCTGGGCTTCTCACCCTGGAAATCCCTCTGGAAGATCCGGCTGCCCGCAGCTCTGCCTGGGATCCTCACCGGGCTCCGGATCGGCATGGGCTACAGCCTCCGGGCCATCATCGGGGCGGAAATGATTGCCGCTGACAGCGGCTTGGGCTTCCTCATCCTGGATGCCCAGGCCATGAGCCGCAGCGACAAGGTGATCATCGGGATCCTGACCATCGGAGCCCTGGGGCTGATATTGGATGGGTTCTTCGTCCTTTTGGAAAGGAAGGCACTGTATTGGATGCATTGATACTGGACCATATCACTAAAACCTACGGCAGCCGGACAGTGCTCCGGGACCTATCCCTGACCCTCCATCCCCGGGAATGTACCGTGATCCTGGGAAAGAGCGGCTGCGGAAAGACCACCCTGCTCCGTCTCCTAGCCGGGCTGGAACAGCCGGATACCGGAACGGTCAGCCGTCCTGCCGAGCTGAAGCTGGGGATGATGTTCCAGGAAGCCCGGCTCTTCCCCTGGCTCACCTGCCGGGAGAATGTGGCTTTAGGCCTGCCTCCGGGAAGCAGCCCCCGGGAGGCGGACCACTGGCTGCAGCTGGTGCAGCTGACGGAAGCCGCAGACCAATACCCGTCCCAGCTTTCCGGCGGGATGCAGCAGCGGGCTTCCCTGGCCCGGACCCTAGCCATGCACAGTGGCCTGATCCTCATGGATGAGCCCTTTGCGGCCCTGGACTACTTTACCCGGGCCCAGCTCCAGCAGGAACTCCGTTCCATGCAGCAGGAGCTCTCCATGGGAACCGTCCTGGTGACCCACAATGTGGACGAAGCCCTGACCCTGGGCGACCGGCTGCTGATTTTGAAAGAAGGGAAGATTGCCCTGGAAGAACACCTGCCTCCGGGAAAACGGGATCTGCTCTCTCCCGGCCTGATCGAAGCGAAAAAAAGACTGCTAGAGGAACTGGCGTAAGAGCTGCTGTCAACTGTCAACGGCTAATCATCAAATTTTTATTATATGAAAGGATCTGTTAAAATGTCATTGAAGAAAAAACTCTCTGTTGTGCTAGCTTGCTGTGCCTTGACCGTCGGAGCCCTGGCTGCCGGGTGCGGCAGCGACAAAACTGCCCAGAAAGCAGCTGCTCCCAAAATGGACAAGGTAAGCATCACCTATGTCCAGGCTCCCCTCAATGTGCCTTCCATCGTGGAAAAGGCCAACCAGAGCTTTGAAAAGAAATTCAAAGAAAAGAAGGTCACCGCTTCCTACTCAACCATCACTTCCGGGGCCGACCAGACTGCAGCCCTGGCCAGCGGAGACATCCAGTTCCTGAACTGCGTGGGTGGTTCTTCCGTGCTCCTGAGTGCCGCCAACGGCAACGACATCAAGATCGTCAGCTTGTATTCCCAGGCTCCCAAAGCCTTCAAACTGTTTTCCAAGGATGGCAGCATCAAAAGTGCCGCTGACCTGAAGGGCAAGACCATTGCCGGCCCCAAGGGTACCATCCTCCACGAACTGCTGGCTGCCTACCTCCAGAAGGCCGGCCTTTCCATGAAGGATGTGAAATTTGTTTCCATGGGCCTGCCGGCTGCCGCCTCCGCCCTGGAAAACGGCAGCGCCGACTGTGCCCTCCTGGCCGGACCCCTGGCCTACAACGTGGAAAAGAAGGGCATGCACGTGGTCACAACCGGGGATGGCCTGGTTTCCGGTCTGACCGTCACCGCCGTCAGCGGCAAGTTCTATAAAGAACACAAAGACCTAGTGGATACCTTCCTTTCCGTCCAGAAAGAAACCTTGGACTTCATGAAGAAGAATCCGGACAAAGCCCTGGAAATGACAGCCAAAGCCACAGAACTGAAGCCGGAAGCCGTCAAGGAAATGTATCCTCTCTATGACTTCAGCATGAACATCACGCCAGAAGCCATCGCTTCTCTGAAAAAGACCCAGGATTTCCTGGTTGCATCAGGAATGATGGAAAAGAAAGTGGATGTGGATGGATTATTTGTGAAGTAAGAAAAAAGAAGGAGCTGCTGCACAGAACGTGTAACAGCTCCTTCTTTTTTACCACAGACTCAACTGTTCCCCTTCTCCTTTTCCCTGGATCTTCTTCCGCACTTCTTCCAGGAATGTCTCAGGAGAAGGATACTGGCGCCTTACGTCCTGCTTCAGCTTCTGGAAACAGGCTTCCGTAGTCTCCACATCGCTGAGGGCGCGATGGGCCTCCGGGTTCACCACATGGTACCAGGCGGCCAGATTGTTCAGCCGATGATGGGGCCACAGGGGAAACAAGGTCTGGGCCATGGGCAGCAGATCCACCCAATCATTGGCCAGGGGCAGGAACAGCTGTTCCTGGAACTGCTGCTGGAGGAACCCCATATCAAAACCCACATTGTAGCCCACCGCAACCCGGCTGCCCAGGAATTTCCCGAAGGCTTCCAGGGCTTGCCGGGGCTGGGGAGCAGCGGCCAGCATTTCATTGGTGATGCCGGTAAGCTGGGTGATGAAGGGAGAAACGTACTGGCCTTCCAGCTCCGTCCGGGTCTGGATCAGGGTAGAAAAAGTCCTCCCCCGCTTCCCCTGGACCACTTCCAGGGCCCCGATCTCGATGATCTGGTCCCGTTCCGGGTCCAGCCCGGTGGTTTCCAGATCCAACACCACATAGGTATCCGGAAAGGCCACCAGACTCCGGCCCGTACCGGGAAGAGACCCGGCAAAATTTTCTTTTCTTCTCATAATTCTCCAGTATCAGCCGAAGAGCCGGGCCAGGAATCCCTTTTTCTTTTCATAGGGTTCCACTTTATAGCTGGTAACCTGGTACCCGGTCTGTTCGATGACCTTGCGGACCCTGTCTTCCCCAATGGGTTCTTTGGCAATGATATTCGTTTTCTTTTTGGAACGGGAGGATGAAACAGAACCCACAGGGAACGCATTGCGGATGGCATCATTGATGTGGGATTCACACATTCCACAGGCCATACCTTCGACGCCGACAATCATTTTTACCATATTGGACCTCCTGCTGGGGTACCCTATACCTCGTATGGGTATCTCGCACGATTAATTATAGGAGGTTGATAGGATTTGTCAAGGGCTGTTTCATTCCTTTTTCAGCAGTTTTTCCAGTTCCGGCATTACATCGAACAGATCTCCCACGATACCGTAATGGGCAAATTGGAAAATGGGAGCATCGGGACTCTTATTCACGGCGACGATCAGCCCCGCCTCCTGGATGCCCAGTTTGTGCTGGATGGCCCCGGAAATCCCCAGGGCGATATAGATCTTGGGCGCAATCTTTTTGCCGGTGACACCTACCTGCCATTCATAGGGTGCCCAGCCCGCATCTACCAAAGGCTTGGAGACCCCGAAGGCCGCTCCGATCCGTTTGGCGAAAGATTGGACTTCCCGCATCCCTTCTTCGTTCTGGACGCCCCGTCCGGCTCCCACCACGATGTCGGCCGTATCCAGGTCCAGCACTTCTTTCAGCTGTTCCAGGTGCGTGAAATCCAGCACCTTCACAGCCGGTGCTGTTCCTGCACTCTCCAGAGGCACCGGGAAGATTTCCCCCTTCCGGGATCCATCTTTGGGATTGCCGTGGAAGATCTTATCGCTGACCGTACCCAGCTGAGGCCGGGTGGTGGTCTGGATCTTCACGAACAGCTTGCCCGTATAGGCAGGCCGGATCCAGGTAAGGGTATCGTCGTCCCCTTCGTAGCGCACATCGATACAGTCGGCCACCAACCCCGCATCCAGCCGAGCAGACAGCCGGCCTCCCAGATCACGGCCATTGGGAGAGGCTCCGATGAACAGGACGCTGGGGGTATACAGGCTCAGGGCTTTGGCCACAGCTTCCGTATAGAGCCCGGCATCGAAAGTACCCAGATAAGGAGCCTGGAGCAGGGCCACCCCATCAGCTCCATAGGCGATGGCTTCCTGGGCCGCGCTTTCCAGGTTGTCTCCCGCTAAGATCCCCAGTACCTGGTTGGGCCGAGCAGCGGCCAGCTGACGGGCCTTGCCCAGGAGTTCAACGCTGAGGGAAGTGAGCCTGCCGCCAGAGGCTTCCAGATAGACTCCGATATTGTTTTTCCATTCCATGATTCCTTCCTCCTTACAGCAGGTTCTTCTTCCGCAGTTCGCCCACCAGGTTGGCTGCAGCTTCCGCCGGGGTAGCCCCCTGGATCATGGTCCCTACCGGCTGGGGTTCCGGTGCGAACAGTTCCGTTACCCGGGTGGCAGAGCCGGCCTTCCCCGCTTTTTCCGGGGCCAGATCGATGTCCTCCAGACGCCACACAGGGAATACGGCCTTTTTGGCAGCCATTTTTCCCCGGATCCCGGGCGTCCGGGGATTCCCGCATTTTTCCGTGACTGATATCACCGCTGGGAGGGCAGCCTGGAGTGTCTCTACGCCGCCCCGATTGAGCCGGCGGATGGTGACCTGGCCCTCCTTCACTTCCAGTTCATCTGTATAAGAAAGCAGGGTCATGCCAAGTCGCTGAGCCAGGGCCGGAGGAATCTGCCCGGTATCCCCATCTGTGGACCGTTTGCCCGCCAGCACCAGATCCAAAGGCCCCAGTTTGGCCAAGGCCGACGCCAGGATCTGTCCCGTAGCTAAGGTATCGGAGCCAGCCATCCGTTCATCGGAGAGCAGGATACCCTTGTCCGCGCCCAGGGCAATCCCTTCCCGGAGGATATCACTGGCCAGGGCCGTCCCCATGGTCAGAAGTGTCACCGTGCCTCCTTCCTGATCCTTCAGGGCCAGAGCTGCCTCCAGAGCATGGAGATCCACAGGATTCAGCATGGAAGGAGCTCCCACCCGGACCAGATTGTTATCCCGGGAAAGCTGGATATCGGAAACGGCCGGAACCTGTTTCAGCAATACAACGATATTCATGGCAATACCTCCTTGATCAGCCAGGCAAAGCTGGATTTTCTTTCTAGCTGTATTATACTATTGAATCAAAATTTTCGCAATAGATAATAATTATTATTTTATTAGATTTCAAAAAAAAGAGCCGCCGTCCACGCAGCAGCTCCCTTCTTTCACTCCCCGTACGGATACCGGAAAATCCCTACAGGTCCCTGTTTCCATAGGTAGGAGGTATCATTGAGGGCGAACACTGCATGTTCGCCCCATTTGTTGATTCCCAGGATGGTCAAGGACGCCGGCCGGATGTCGAAGGAAACCTTCTTGTCCGCCACTTCGTCGATACTCAGGCCCAGCCAGTCAAAGAGGATATTCTGGATGGTCCCCTTATGAGACACCACGATCAGATCTTGCTCCCGGTCTTCCAGCTCCCGGAAGCCCCGGACGGTCCGTTCATAAAAAGACCGCCGCGTCTCCCCTCCATCGTAGTTCACATGGTCCAGTTCCCGGCCCGTCACCGGAGGATGGTAAAACATCCGGGCTTCTTTTTGGCTCAGGCCGGCCGCCTTCCCATTGTTCTTTTCCCGCAGGAAGGCAAAACACTCCACTTTGTCCACCCCCAGCTCCCGGGCGATGATCTCCGCTCCCATCCGGGCCCGCTGGAGGTCGCTGGAAACGATCCGGGGCAGATTCCGGCCGGAAAAATCCCAGGCCAGTCGGTCTGCCAGCTGCTGGAACTGCCGTTTCCCCCGCACCGTCAGGGCTGAATCCGTCCAGCCACCCGTCAGTTCTTTTACATGATGATCGGCTTCCCCATGTCGAATCAGCAAAATCATGATGGCGTTCCTTCCTTATATATATCGTTTCAGCGTAATGGCATACCGTCCTTTTTTGGTGGTCCCCCGGACTTCCGCCAGTTCCACCCTGCCCCGGGACCGGAAAGAGATCACATCTCCTTCTTTTACCGTCTGGGACGGGCTCTTGGCATCCTGCCAATTCAGCTTCACGTTCTGCCCCTTGATTTCATCTGCCATCCGGCTCCGGGATACCCCATAACCGCTGGCTGCCACCGCATCCAGCCGCAGAGCCGCTACCGTCGCCGAAATCAGCTTGATTTTCTGTTCCTTTTCCTTCAGGTCCGTCAGGGGGATTTCCTTCACTTCCACCGTGGCCGCCCCGATCTTGGTCAGGTTGCTCAGGACGAAATCCACCATAGGGGTATCCACCACCAGCTGGGCTCCTTCGTCGATGAACACGATGTCCCCCAGGATTTCCCGTTTGCAGCCCAGGCCCATGAAGGCTCCCAGTACATCCCGGTGGCCGATATCATAATACCGTTTGTCCCAGAGCACTTCCAGGGCCGTAATGGCAAAATCCGGCTGGCCGTAGAAATCTTCCGCGATGAAGGCCGCTTTCTGCCGTTCTGCGTTCTGGAACCCGCCCCCCAGCTGGAGACGTACCTGGGGGAAGTTGGCCGCTACGATCTCTGCCACGTTCTGGCCATGAGGATCCAGGAAGCCGGACACCTTGAACCGTCGGCTCTTCCGGGCCCCTTCTGCCAGGTCCAGCAGCTGGGCCGCCAGTTCTGCATCCCCGCTGGCCTTGAAATACCGTAATACTGTTTCCCGTTGTTGCGTGGTATTTGCCATATTATTTCTTCAATGCGGCGCTCCGGTCCAGGACGGCCTGTACCGCATCGTAAAACGCTCCTCTCACTCCATGATTTTCCAGGGCCTTGATCCCCGCGATGGTGGTGCCCCCAGGGCTGGTCACTTGGTCCCGGAGCTGGGCCGGATGGAGCCCTGTGGTAAGGCCCATGACGCCGCTTCCGGCCATGGTCTGGGCTGCCAGTTTGATGGCCAGGGCACGGGGCAGGCCTGCCATGACTCCCGCATCGGCCAAGGCATCCATCACCACGAAGAAATACCCAGGACCGCAGCCACTGATGGCCGTGATGGCTTCCATGGCTTTTTCGTCTACCCGGACCGTTTCTCCGCAGGATTGGAAAATGGCTTCTGCCAGTTCCAGGGTCTCTTCCTCTACCTGATCATCCGCCGTCAGGGCCGTCATCCCCATCCCCACAGCCAGCGGGGTGTTGGGCATGGAACGGATCACCGGATGGCCCGGCACCAGAGCATGGAGCATGGCCAGATCATAGCTGCCCATGATAGAAAGGATATCCGCTTTTTCCGGCAGGGCTTCCACCACAGTCCGGTCCACCGCTGCTTTGGCCATCTGGGGCTTCACCGCCAGGATCACCAGGTCCGCCTCTTTCACCGCAGCGCTGTTGTCACCAGTTACAGAAATCCCGTAGGTTTCCTTTAGGTAGGTCTGCCGTTTGGCCGTGGGAACGGCAGCTGTCACTTGCTCCTTCTTCACCAGGCCGCCCTTCAGGATGCCTTTCAGGATGGCTTCCCCCATCGCCCCGCAGCCGATGAAGACAATCCGGTAATCTTCTTTTATCGTTGCCATGGATCATTGCTCCCTTCTGACCCGAAATTGGTATTCTCCGTATCGATGTCCACATTGGGCGGAGCGCATACCAGCAGATTCCGGCCGATCTTCCGCAGCGTCCCATCTAAGGCATAGATGGTCCCGCTGATGAAATCGATGATCCGTTTCCGCACATCCGCATCCGTATCCTCGAAATTGATCACCACCGGCTGGTTTTTGCACAGATAATCCGCCATCTTCTGAGAATCATTGAAGTCGATGGGCTCGATGACCACCACACTCACCGGGCTCCGGTTCACCGGCATGGAAAGCACCTTGTCTCCGGTCCGGGCAGAAGAAGAGTCCTTCCGGGGTTCTTCCGGCTGGCTGGTATAATCCTTGTCGAACACCTTGTCATAGGGCTTTTCATAAGCCTTCTCGTAAGGTTTGTCATAATCCGCTTCATAGCTTTTTTCCCGCCAAGTACCGGAACCGCTGCCGAACATGGGGACGACTTTCCCCTCTTCCTCTTTCGCCGTGGTCTCTTCTTCCTCCTGTACAGAGCTGTCTCCGTTGTACACGCCGATGAATTCCAAAAGCTTTCTCAGTTTTTTCATGTGATCCACCATTTCTGTCTAGAATTTTAACGAATAATCCCGGGCCCCGAACAAGGCGGAACCCACCCGCACTTCATTGGCTCCTTCTTCCACGGCGATCCAGTAATCATGGGTCATGCCCATGGAAAGGATATTGACCGCATCGCTGTGGAGCGCCTCCCGAAGGAACAGGAAATCCCGATACCCGGCCGCGAACACCGGACGAGTCTCCTCCACATGGTCCGTAGCCTGGGCGATCACCATCACACCCCGGACCCGGATATGGGGATACTGTGCCAGTTCCGGCACCGCTGCCCGGAAATCTTCCGGAGCAAAGCCGCTTTTCTGCACTTCTCCCGCTTCGTTGATCTGGAGCAGCACATCCTGGACCTTATCCAGCTCTGCGGCAGCCTTTTCCAGATGGCCCAAGAGCTTCAGGCTGTCCACGCTTTCGATCAAGTCGAAATGTTCCACCGCATGTTTGGCCTTATTGGTCTGAAGATGGCCGATGAGATGCCAGTGGCCTCCCTTGGGCAGCACCGCCTGCTTGTGCATGGCCTCTTGGACCCGGTTTTCCCCGATCTCCGTGAGTCCGGCCGCCAGGGTTTCCGTAACGATTTCTGCCGGATGGTTCTTGGTCACCGCCAGGATGGTCACCTGCTCCCCCGTTACTTTCGGTTCTGTCCGTTTATCCAGTGCATCCTTGATCTTGGCTTCGACTTCTGCGATTTTATCCTGTAACATGGGAATTCCCATCTCCTTTTATTTTTTGTAAATGACTCCATAGAGCCGTCCTGTCTTCCCCTTTTCTGCCCGGTAGGAGAAGAACCGGTCCCGATGGCAGCTGGTGCAGCAGTCAGCCCGGAAGATCTGCTCCCGGGGGACCCCCGCTTCCATAAGCTCCAGGGTGTTCAGTTCCCACAGGTCCAACAAGTAATGGCCGGTCCCACGGGGTTTCAGGCAGGAAGGATAAACTGCTGCCCGGTCCGCCACCTCCTGGCTCACTTCATAGCAGCAGGGACCGATGGAAGGCCCGATGCCTGCCATCACATCCCGGGTGTCCGTCCCGAAGGCTTCCTCCATGACTTCCAGGGCCTGGGGAAGGATCTTCCCCACACTGCCCCGCCAGCCTGCATGGACCGCCCCGATGGCGCCCCTCTTGGAATCCACCAAAAGGATGGGGACACAGTCTGCAAAAGAAATCAACAGGGGCAGCTGGGGACAGTCGGTTACCATCCCATCGGTTTCCGGAATGGCATTCTCCAAAGAATAGATCCCTTTCCCTGCATCTTTCTCCGTCACAACCGCCACATGGGTCCCGTGGACCTGCTGGCAGGCCACGGCCCGTTCCAGGGGGAATTCCAAAGCTCCCGCCATCTTCTTCCGGTTGGCCAGCACATGGTCCCGGTCATCTCCCACATTATAGCTCAGGTTCAAGCCTCCTGGGAACAGGGTACTGCAGCCCCCGGTCCGGCAGAGGAACCCGTGGACCACATCCCACTGCTCCCAGGCAGGGAAACAGCCCCATTCCACACCCTTGGCTTTCACAAAGGCAAAATCAGCCACGTTCCCCACCTCGTTTCATCTTATTTTCTGCTGGTCAGGCCGCACCTGAAAAAACATTCCAGCAATCTTCATTGTACTGTTTTTTTACCGTTTTGTAAACGTTATAACACCGCTTCCATCCGCCGGATCATAGTCTCCAGCACCTTCAGCCGGGCGTATAATTTATTGTTGGCTTCCACCACCGTCCAGGGGGCCTCCCGGGTATCCGTCCGGTAGAGCATCTCGTTCTCCGCCTCCACATAGGCATCCCATTTGTCCCGGTTCCGCCAGTCTTCCGCCGTGATCTTCCAGGTCTTGTTGGGGTCATTCTCTCGGGCCTGGAACCGTTTCAGCTGTTCCTCCGGATCGATCTGCATCCAGAATTTCTGGACGATGATGCCCTGCTTCACCCACTGGGCTTCCATATCGTTGATTTCTTCGTAGGCCCGACGCCATTCGCTGATCTTGGCAAAGCCTTCCACCCGTTCCACCAGCACCCGGCCGTACCAGGTCCGGTCGAAGATGGCGATTTCCCCCGGTTCCGGGAGACGGGTCCAGAACCGCCAGAGATAATGGAACTGCTTTTCCCATTCATTGGGGGCGCTCACCGGGTTCACCCGATACCCCAGGGGGTCGAAGGCTTCTGACAGCCGCTTGATGGCGCCCCCCTTGCCTCCGGCATCCTGGCCCTCGAAAGCCACCACCGTGCTGATTTTCCGTTTGGCCAGTTCATACTGGAGCTCGCCCAGCCGTTTCTGGTATTTCTTCAGCTTCTTGTCGTATTCGTCCTGTTCCATAGGCTGCCAAGGGGTGTAGCGGCCGAGGATATCGGGGATGGAAAGGTCCTTGGCCGGCCCTTTTTCCGGATCAACTGGCCGCTGCCGGTCCTTCAGGGCTTCTTCCAGGGCCGTGATCAGCACCCGGAAGACGGCCTCGGTGCCAGTCCGCTTGTCTTCCATAGGGACGATGTGCCAGGGTGCCAGATCCGTATTGGTGGCCGCCAGCATGTCTTCGTAGACCTTCCGGTAGGCATTGTAATCGATTCCCTCGATGCCGCCGGGGGCCAGCTTCTCCCACCGGCTGCCCATGGTCTCCTGGCCCTTTTCCATGTTCTCCTTCTGTTTCTTCTTGGAAATATGGGTAAAGATCTTGATCAGGACGCAGCCTCCCTGGACCAGCTCCCGTTCAAAGGCATTGATCTCATCGAATTTCACATCGTACCATTCCGAGGCTTCATCCGGGTCCCCCACCGCATGTTCATTCCGCAGGAAATACCAGGCCCGATGATGGATGCAAATCTGCCCAGCCGGAGGCAGCTCCTTCCAGAACTGGAGGAAAAACGGGCTCTCCTTTTCTTTCTCCGTAGTCTTGGAAGCGGAAAACACCCGGAAGCCCCGAGGGTCCAGGGCGTGGATCACCTTGTTGATCAGTTCGCTGCGCCAGGACGCCCGGAACCCTTCGAATAGGATGACCACCGGGATCTTGGCATCCCGGATGGAACGCTGGAGGAAGCCCAGACGGTTCTCTTCTTCCCCCATGAGTTCCGTGTATCTTTCTTTGGAAATCTTCGTTTTCAGATCGATCTTATCCAGCATATGGCTGCCTTCTTTCCCACTTGCCTGTGATACCTTATTATAACACGAAAAGGGTGCTGCATCGGCTGCAGCACCCTAGAGAATACGCTCAATTATTTGATTTTGTTCGGGCAATCTTTGTTTTCAGCCAGATCTTTCAGGTTTTCGAAGGAAATCTCCACCATATTCTTGACGGCTTCGTCGGTGTTGGAACCCAGATGGGGAGTGATCAGGACTTTGGGGTACAGGGCCACCAGCTTTTCGAACAGCGGGTTTTCCAGTTTCTGGCCTTCCAGATCCTTCCCAAAGATTTCAGCTTCGCCGTCCAGCACGTCGCAGCCGTAGCCATCCAGTTTGCCTCTTTCCACGGCTTCGATGACCGCTTCCGTATCCACCAGCTGGCCCCGGGCGCAGTTGATCAGGATGGCGCCGTCTTTCATCTTCTTCAGGAAATCACGGGTGACCACAGCGCCGTTTTCTTTGATATAGGGAGCATGGATGGTGACGATATCGGATTTAGCCAGGACTTCATCCAGTTCCACCTGGGTGCAGTAGTCTTCGATCCCTTTGATCTGGAACACATCCTGCCCGATGACCGTAGCGCCCATGCCATGGAAGATCTGTGCAGCCACGCGGCCGATCCGGCCCAGGCCCACCACACCTACGATACAGTTGCGGATTTCTTTGGAGAACATGACGGAATCCACTGCGAAATTCTTCTTAGCGGTGCGGGAAGTGGAATAAGCCGTATGACGCAGCAGCATCATGGCCTGGGTCACAGCCATTTCTGCAATGGCATTGGGGGAATACCGGGGGACGAAAGCCATGGGGAAGCCCAGTTCCTTGGCATAAGCAATATCGATATGGTCCGTGCCGGCAGTCCGGGTCAGGACGTATTTCACGCCCAGTTCTTTATAGATATCCAGATTCTGTTTGTTGGCAAAGCAGTTGCCCCGCAGCAGCACGGCATCGAACCCTTTGGCCATTTCAGCAGATTCTTTCGTATTTAAATAATCGGGAACGAGTTTCAGGTCGTAGCCGAAGTTTTTGTTACAGGCCTCAAAAATGGGCACTTCCACGTCTCGTACACCATAACACAAAACTTTCATTCTAATACCCTCCTATTATGAAATTGGACACACACAATTTGGGCAAGCCGGAGCCCCTCCAGAATTGCCCATTGAATACATTGTAGCATGGAATAAGGAAAATTCCAATGTTTTTCGTATTTTGTATACAAATAAATGGAATTGTTTGTAAAAAAGCTGTGGAGCCATCCCCTGCAGACAATCTGCAGCAAATGGCCCCACAGCCTTTCATGTTTTATTTCATTCCAAAACCAGCCAGGCCCGCCTCTAACGGCCATTGGCCATTGACAGTCTCGTTCTTACTTCTTCCACAGCCCGTGGAGGTTGCAGTAGGCATAGGCGGATTCCACTTCATCCCCATCCACCAGGGCGAACACAGCCTTAGGAGCATCCCCCGGCTTCAGTTCCTTTCTCTGGTTCCCCTCTTTGGTGTGCAGGGAGATCCATTCAATGTAATGTTCCGGCTGCATAGGATGGAGCACGGAACCAACGGTCACCGTTACGATATTGCCAGAAACTTCGATCACCGGCACATGTTTCTCCTGGGCAGCATCCGTGGTGTTGGGCACCAGTTCATCCATCTTCTGCCCGCAGCACATCACCGGCACCCCGGTTTCCTTGACAACAGCAATGATCTTACCACAATGAGCACATTTGTAGAATTTTTGTTCCATGAATAAGCCTCCTCGCAGAAAAAAACACTTGTTGGTCAACCTTCTGTTCAACATTCTTTTCAGACAACTCCATCATATCATAAAAAAGAAGAATAAGGAAGAGGAGGAAGGATCCCGAACACTTCCGGCGTGATCACATACCGCCCCAAAGCCGCAAACCGGCTGGGCGCCTCGCTGAGCTTGGGCTTTTCCACCAGATTCTCCATCCCTTTTAAATTTTATTCTTTCAGCAAATTACTCAAATCATAAATGTCTTTATATGCAGATATCCTATGATATTCATGAATGGCCGCAATTAAATCATCTACGGAATCGTAATAATTTTTTATGAAATTTTCTGATTTTGTTAATTCCCCTCCATGCAGTTTTTGAAAGTACTCACTGGGTTTTAATTTATTTTGTTTTTTATATTCAGTCCATTTTCCCTCATGTATAATATGAAGGATTTCTATCTCAGGTTTGGTACAGATACTGAATACTGCATATTGCTTTCTATAATAAAGGCCTTAAATTAAACTTTTCTTTTTCTCGATCAAGAATTCTCAAAATAACAACTGGACGATTGTAAGCAGTATGCAGATACTCTTCTTCAATTCTTGAAGCAGATCGAATCATAGTACATTTTTTCCCTACCAAATCAACCCTTTTGAAAATCAAAGCATCTGCATCCAAAAGTAAATCAATAATTGCTTGTTCAGCTTTTCCTTCACACGAGCAAATAATATATTTATCTTTTAGTTCTTCATGTAGATCCATTAAACGGCTTTGCATATGACCTCCCATAGTGCATGTATGTTTTCATATTGGGGAGCAGTCCCTTGTAAAGAATTGGAGATAATCATCTCACTCTTTTTAACATCATTTCGTTTAACTTCATCAGAATATTTACTTACACTTAATAATCCTTCTCTTTTTCGTGTAATATAAACATTATCTTTTCTATGGATAAAATCCAATATTTCTGCATAATGTGTAGAAAAAATTAAACATGCACCATGCGGATTCGTTTCGTTAGAAGTAAAAATTTTGATGATAAAATGGACTAGTTCCTTATTAAAATGATTTTCCAACTCATCCACAATAAGGTAGCCACCGAAATGAAGAGTCGCAATTGCATTGCCTAAAAGAGCATGACCTTTTATAGTACCTGCAGAAATCAACCGATTTAATTCGATACCAAAATCAATGTCATATACTTTATCTCGATTTTTAAATTTTAACATCCAATGAGGTGTGGAATCCTGTTTGTTTTTTACTGTTGTCAAATATTCAATATTATCATCAAATACATTTAACACCTCAACAGGCGTTTGTCCTTGCATTGGGCTGTAATTTAAATAGTTAGTCGCCAATAAATCTAAGACAGAACTATCATTGTCCCGTGTAGCTAGAATAACTATGCTCGTATCATCTTTAAGAGCCGCTTTTATATCACTGTTCAGTTTTGTTCTTTCTAAAGTTTTAATGCTTTTATCCTGTTCATTAAAGACAAAGGTGCTTTTTTTACTGGTAACAGAGGATTTCAATTTAGAACGCAATATTTCCTCACGATAATAGTATTCCTGTGTACCATCTAAGACTCCATGCTTATCTCTTACTCCTATAGTGGATTTTAACTGATAATATTTGTCATTATGATAAAATATTACATTCATAATCGTCCCATCTTGAATCATGTCATCATGGAACAATCCCATACTATTCAAATCTTTATTTCCGATAACAACTTTTGCAGCCAAATTAATCAATCGTAATATAGTCGTCTTTCCGGTTGCATTCATTCCAATGAATGCCATTACTTTCTCTGTATAGAATACTTTGTTGATACAAAATAACTCTTCATCTTCCATTACTCGATCTGTTGCTAAAAAGTCAATGCTAAAACATTTATCTTTAAAAACTGGGAGATTTTCAAACTCTATTTTTAATAGTTTCATTTGACACTCCTCCTCTCACTACACAAGTATATCAAAAAAAAAGATTTAAACAAATTAATCGTTTAAATCCTTTTTTATATTATTCTTTACCCAGCTTCTTCAAATACTCCCGGAACGCCGGGCCCAGGTCATCTCTCCGCAGGGCGAATTCCACCACCGCCTTCAGATATCCCAGCTTGTCCCCGGTATCATACCGCTTCCCCTGGAAATTGTAGGCATATACATTGCCCTGGTGAGCCATCACCCGCAGAGCATCGGTCAGCTGGATCTCCCCGCCTTTTCCCGGCCGGGTTTCCTCCAGGATATCGAACACCTCCGGCGTGATCACGTACCGCCCCAGAGCCGCAAACCGGCTGGGCGCCTCGCTGATCTTCGGCTTCTCCACCATATCTTCCACATAGAGCAGGTTCCCATCCCCGGTAGGCTTCCCGTCGATGATTCCATAAGCCGACACCTTTTCCGGTGCCACCACCTGGCAGCCGATCACCGTTCCCCCGGTCCTGTCATACTGGTCCATCAACTGCTTCAGAGCCGGTTCCTCCGTCCCCGTATAGACCACATCATCCCCCAGGATCACCCCGAAAGGCTCCCCATCGATGAAATCCTTGGCACAGAGGATGGCATCCCCCAGCCCCCGCTGGTACGCCTGGCGGGTATAGTGGATCTTCACATCCGAGATCTTCCGGATCTGCTTCAGCTGCTCCAGCTTCCCCTGTTTCAGCAGATGCTGCTCCAGTTCCGGAGAAGAATCGAAATGATCCTCGATGGCCCGCTTGGCATGGCCGGAAATGATCAAGATCTCCTCGATCCCGCTGTCCAGGATCTCTTCCACAATATACTGGATGGTGGGTTTGTCCACCAGAGGCAGCATTTCTTTAGGCATGGCCTTGGTCTCCGGCAGGAACCGGGGTCCCAAACCCAGCAGCCGGGATCACAGCCTTACGTACTTTTTGCATGAGGGCGCTCCTTTTGGGCAAATTTTAGTGTGATGTCATTTGCTTTGTTTATTGTAGCATATTTTGAGGACAAAAAGTGATGAAAGCTGGGAACAAAATTACTACAGCTTAAAATGGAGCTCTCTCATCATCTGAAATAAGTCAATAGTCTGTATATTGAATTCATCCGCAATATCCGGAATTTTTGCGTTTTTCTTGGGGATTCCATCTTTTAAGTTTGAAATTCTATTCTCAGAGGTAACAATTGTTGCCTTCTCAAGGCTGGCAACCGCAATGATCCATGGATCGGCAATTTTCTCTTGTGACCATTCTGCAACAGCTAAAGTTTTATAATATCCAGAAGAGGCGACCCTATTAATTACTTTTTGATATCCCTTTATGACATTACCTGAACGAGTTGAATAAATCACATCTGACGGTATTGTTTTTATCCATCTTGTCAGCTCATCTTCTCCAACTAAAATTTCTTGCAATACTTTATCTATAACTAAAATATTTCCATCTAAAATGTGTTGTCTTAAAATATCCCAAAATTGAGGCAGAAGGTCAAACGCATAATAGGAGTTTTTGGAATTCATTAGTATATTGGAATCAATAACAAATTTCGTGAAACTCATGCAGTCTGACCTCCCATCTTATCCAGAAGAGCCTGGAAAGTTTTTCTGTTTGTATGGGTAAGCCTAAAGGCCTCTGTATACTGAGTGCTCCCATTCTTCACACTCTCAGACAGGCATGCTAAAAAACGGTGATCTATCCTATTGAATATAGTCCGATAATAACTCCCTCCAGAATGTTTCTTTATTTCTTTAGATTTTTCTTTCCATTGGTGAGATACTAATACCGCAATGGATTGGTATTTTGCCTTTGTTATATATCCAGCATCAAGGGCACGTCTTGCTATAACAATCTTACTTACATGAAAGGTTGTTGCTAGAGTTTCAAGTAATGTATCGCTGTCCAGTTGAGAATTCCATAATTTTTTTAATTGATATAATGGAACTAATATTTCAGCAGCAACTGCATTACAGACTTGTTCTTTCTTATGTTGTGTTTTTCCTTTTTGATAATCATTAAACAAGCTATTCTCTCCAAGCAAAATATGTATAAATTCGTGTACCAAAGAGAATATCCGTCCATGATAACTGTCATTTGCATTTATAAAGATAAGAGGAGCTAAAGGATCTATCAAAGAAAACGCTCTGAATTCATCAACATCAAGCACTTTTTTAGTATTATTACCAACAATTCCGCTTGTCAGAACGATTATTCCAAGCCTGCTGATTTTATCTCTATAATAATTGAAGATTTTACGTTCATCTTTTTCTTTTTCAATCCAGTCACGATCTAAATCAAGTAAAGCACTTGCTGCAGCAGCAAATTGTTCCTTATCGTGCAGAGATTTGTATTTTCCAATAAATCCAAGCTTTTCAGTTTCTTGATTTTTAAAGAAATCATGCATCCATCCTTGAACGGCTTCTGCATACTGAATTGTATTGATTAAATTGCGACTTGCTTGTATTACCTCACGACTATTCACAGTTCTGTATTCTAGTAACGAAAGATCTTCCTGGAGAGGTTCCTGTAAGAAAAAATACCCAAAAGGTATGCCTGTCGCTTTACTGACCTTCTCAATCTGGTTAAGGGTAGGAACTTTTTGTCCGTGAATCCATTTTTTTAAAAGTTCCTGAAGAGACTGATTCAAGGCTTCAACATCTATTAATTTTACCAGCCACTGAAGAACATTAGGTTTTATTTTTATCTCAATTTTACTCATGGTATCTACCTCCCTCCCCCAGCAGAATTCTTTATCACGTTGCATATAACTTAACATATTTAAAGAAAAATAGCAACGTTTGTTTCCAATACTGTTTAAACATGCGTATTTACATCAAGTTCCGTCCAACAGATAGCCCGTCTCTCTTTCCAAGCATCCGTCCTGTTTTTCTCCCGCCTATGAACCAGATGCCTGATTCCGGAGGCCAACTCTCTGTACTCTTAGCGCTTCAATCCGAACTATAATTAGCTCAAGCACAATTTATCATTTATCTCTTATATCCTGGATGATCATTAGAAATTTTTTCAAGAAAGGCCTTATTTTCCTTAAAAGCTGAAATAATGTTATCCTTATCAATCAAACATCTATATATCTCAGTTTCAATCTCCACGGCTCTTAATTTAATTTCATCTGTAAAATCATCTTTTTGTTTTAGAATAATTGGATCTCTTGATACAGATAGGATGTTAAAATCACTCTCATAATGTCTCAACTTATTTGAAAGCTCTGTCAGCAGCTTTACAAAATCTTTAGAGAACCATACAGCATGATTTGTAATATTTTCTAAAGTCTCGATTATTTTTTTTAATTCATCACGATTTCGCATCCAAGGATACCAGCCATCTGGTTCTATTACCACTGTAAAATTTTGAAGGAACTTGTATAAATTTATAATTACTTCCAGTTGTTTGCCAATCAGTTCTTTTTCATAAATAACCTGATATTCTTTACTTATCTTATAGTTATTGAGAATCCATGTACCAGCTAAAGTAATTAGTGCCACTAAAGCAGGTCCTACTAACGATTTTAAAAATTCATCCAAGATTTATTTCCTCCGTTAGCAGTAGATTTTACTCTAACTTTTTTCCAATCCCCCGTACTTTCTCCTTTTCTTCCGGATTCATGGCTGTAAAATACACCATTATCCCGTAAAACACTGTATATCCTAGAATCTTAAGAAGGAATACAATTTTTCCAGAACCGGGAATTACATGATCCACACCATACCCTATAACCAGACACATCCCCACACTCAGACTGATTCTTCCAATCTGTTTCCAGAATCGGGGAATATCCAGGCCGATGTATTTCTTGTAGAAGTAATTCATCACCACCCCATTCCCCATAAGCATGGAAAATCCAGTGGCCACGGCACACCCGATGCCGCCGTATTTCATCCCCAAAGGAATGGCCAATACCAGGTTCAGCACCCCGGTAAGGAAATAGATTTTTGCCCGGAAGTCATACCGGTTCATGGCCTGGAGGATGGCCAGGCCGATGTTCTGGATCAGGTCGATGGTAAAAGGCAAGATGATCAAAATGGTGATCCAATAAGAATCTTCAAATCCGCTTCCGGCCCACAACTGGATAAACTGACGGCCGAAAATAATGAATCCAGTAGCCACCAATGCCAGCAGATAATACTGCCAACGGCCAATCTGTATAAACAGGGCGGACAGTTCTTCCATAGGCTTTCTCTGTGCCACCATCTCCGTAATATGAGGCAGATAGACCCCGGAAATGGCTGTGGACAGAGCCATATAGTTCATGTAAATCAGAGAAGCAATAGAATAAACCGCCACAGCCTCCGTCCCCTGGACAATCCCCAGGATAATCTGATTTGTCTTCCAAAACACTTGGTCAATAAGACTGACACAGAATACACTCAGAGCCAGCTTTTTAAAATCATGGAACAGTTCCTGGTTCCAATAATGGAACCTGATGGTAATATGCAGCCGAGCAAAGCAGTAATAAATCCGTGCCAGGATCAGCCCCACATTCAGCATCGTCTGTGCCACCGCTACTGCCATGGCTGTAGGATACTTTTGGAGAATCAGAATCACCAGTGCCGGCTGCAAAATCAGCTGTACCGTTTCCAGGCCCTTCAGGAACAGGAACTTTTCATGGGCATTGATTACCGACCGGAACACCATGGTGGAAAGGCTCACTGCAATATTGAACAACAACAGCAGGAACATGTGCCGGGCTTCCAACAATTCCCCTGCAGTCATACTGGCCCCGAAGATTTTGTTCAGGTTCCAGTAGCAGATACCTCCAACCAGAAGAGAAAGCCCCGTAGCCCCTCCGTACCCATACAGAGAAATAGCCAGGATATTCTCCATCCCAACCTTATCCTTCAAGGCCTTATACTTGGTATAGAACCGGGTAACCGCCGCCGTCAAGCCAAAATCCATGATGCTGAAATAAGCAATCAGGGACCCAATCAGTTGATACAAGCCGTATTCCGATTTGCCAATATAGTGCAGGAGAATGGGGACGTAGAGGAAGCCGACGATGGCATGGAGAGCGATATTCAGATAGCTGAGTAAGATTCCTATTTTGCGTTCGTTCATTTTTCATCCAATCTTTGTATTTGTGGTGTCTCCTGATAAATATTTGCATAAGCATAGGCCAAAATAACCCAATAAGTATACAATAAAGTTAATGATCCGTTGCATCCAGCTACGGCACTGCCAATCAGTGACAAGGTAACTGCCAGGGCATCCAACCATTCATCGCCATTTGTATGTTTAAGCTTATGGAAGAGTTGGATGAGTATAAAGAATAATGGAAATAAAAAAGTCAAAAGACCAACAATACCATATTGGGCAAATTTAGAAATATACTCATTCATTGCATCCAACCCATATCGTAATACGCCTCGTTCTTTAAAGCTTCTAACCCATAATTGAACTTCCTTATTCTGCAGATCATATTTATTGAAATTGTGAACAGTATAGGAAGACATCAATTGATTTCCTACGCCGAAAACAGGATGCTCAATACCAGTTTGGAAATTAGAGCGAATCAAAGCATAACGGGCTCCATTGCTCCGCGCATTGCCTTTTGTTAACGATCCAACATTATCACTTAAATAGCTCTCTACAGTAACCTCTTGATGTTGAACCATAAAGATTTTTATAAAACCTATGGACAGAAAAAGAGAAAGAGCCGAAACAGCAAGGATTCCTGCAATTTGTCTGAAATATTTTTTTCGAGTAAAGGCTATTACAGTAATAACAAACAGTCCCAAAAGCCCCCCATACATTGCGACTGGAGTTCTCGCCTTTGTCATGAAAATCAAAAATGTATAAAAGAGTAATAATGCTGATTTCGGTGAAAGTATTTTCTTTCCTTTTAAAAACTGCATCCACAGAAAAGGCAACGCGAAGGCTGCGTAATTTCCCATACGTGACGGTTCTGAGAAAACAGAACGAAGTTGATTTTTCCAAAGAAGTGGTGGCCACCACCCATGGTCTACAGCTATTGGATGCAAAAAAGGATTAATAGTTTCTAAAATATGCTTAGCTACAGGACTTCCTGCCAAAAAGAATAATTCAATACATGAATAGGCTGAAATAACATAAATCGTTACAGTGATGCATTTATCTAAAAGTTTAGCATATGCAGGATATTCTTTTTTTATAATTAAATACAAAATAAAAGAAAAGCCAAATGTATAGAGAATATTTAAGATTGTTCCTTTTACTGCTCGTACGCCTATCCAACTCATAAAAATACTCTGCACAGAAAAAGTAATGTTGTACTGCTGTAAAAATTGAAGTAAGGATGGTAGTTTTTCTATCTGAGAAACAGGTCCCGATAGAAGTTCATTATAATATGGATAAGTCAACAATCCCTGAATATTACAAATCAAAAAAACACATAGCAAAAGTCCAATAAATTTCAATTGGTTCTTTTCTTGAATTCCAAGTTTTATCTTTCCTTTATAAAATTCGATTATCTTAAGTAACAATAGTACGCTTAAAGGATACCATGCGAGTTTATTGGCAAGTCCACTACTGATTGTATTTAATTGCAATATTTTAGGTATATTATCAAAGATTAAAGAAATAATAGATATTTTTATTATAAATTGTTGATTTCCCATATATCTCCTTATTTTAATAAAGCAACCCACTTTAAAATTACGTTATTTTTTATAAATTTATCGATATTATCCCTTGCATGTTGTGAAAAATCTATCCGTTTTTGTTCGTTTTTTATTAATTCATTTATTTTATTTGCCATTTCATTTATGTCACCTGGGGGAATTAAATATCCATTTATTCCATTCATAATTAAGTCTGATGGCCCCGAGTATATATCAAAAGAAATTGCCGGAAGAGAATTAGCTTTCCCTTCCAAAAGGACCATTGAAAACCCTTCATATCTTGATGTAACAACTTGAAGAGCATACTCAGGATAGATATTATAAATATTTTTTCTAGTTCCCTTTAAAATAACTTTATTTTTTAAAGAACTTTCATCTATTAAGTTTTGAATATACCTCGAATATTCTATATCACCTTCCCCATAAATATGCCATTGCCAATCTGGATTATTTTTTAACACTATTTGGGCCACTTTTATTAATATCTCATAGCCTTTAGCATAATCAATTCTTCCTACTGTAATTATTTTTTTACTTTGAGAATTATAATGATAGGGAGTTTTTTCTAGTTTTTCATCTAAAAAATTAGGTATCACTGCAATCTTATCATTTTTTATATTAAATTTATTTATATAATTGTTTTTTTCTTTTTGTGTCAGAACAAGAATTTTATCAAAAAAATGGTTTATTATCCATTGCTGAAAATGAGAAAAGGCCTTCTTTTTTGTACTGTATTTTTTTGTATTATTACTAGGTAAAAATTTATTTAAAGTGCTTTGTTCATAGAAATACTTTTGAGTATTGAGACAAAAACAAGCAAAAAAAGTTTCTAAGACATCTGTCATTCCTACACAAACGATAGCATCAATATGTTTTTCCTTTAATAACATACGAAGTTGAATCACGCTGGGAATAAATGTGTACCGTAATTTCCTTTTCCTTTTTGTCAAGTATACCGTTTGAATATCAGGAAGAATATCATATGCACTTTTATTTGGATAGTTATTTACCAGATAAGTATTAAAATAAGGAAATAAGGAGTTACATAAATTTACAGTAACTCTCTCTCCTCCTCCTACTGTATTTAAATCAGATCTAATAAATACTACACTTTTTTTTATAATTTTTGACATGCAGACTCATCCTCTTTTTTATTTCATTTAAACTGTACTTAAGATATTAATCGTTCGTTGCAATCCACTATAAATATTAAAGAATGGATTCCATCTAATTTTTATAATTTTTCCCCCATCCAATCTTGCTTTTGTTGCTTTACTATACCCAGCTTTTTCAGTAGAATCCGGAATTTCAAAAATAACTTTCGTTCCTGCAATATTTGCAATAATTGCGGCTAAGTCTTTCAAGGTTATATCTGAACTTTGATCAGCAATATTGTAAGCTTCACCTGTTTTCCCCAACAAAAGAACCGTCAAAAGGCCTGATACAGCATCTGCCATATATGTGTAGGAATAGTATTGATTACCCGCACTCTTTAAAACAATATCTTCCTCAGCAACAGCTTTTTTAATGAATTGACTGATAGCCTTTGTATCACTTTCCAGCATAGTAGGCCCGTAAGAACGGGTAAAACGGGGTATAACAATGTCCAGTCCTTTTTGCTTCAGATAAGCCTGGCATAATGCTTCTCCACAACGCTTACTTTCCGGGTATCCGGCTCTCAAAGTATTACAGTCGATATACCCGCAATAGTGCTCATCAAATAGTTCCTGGTCGCCTCTGTTTTCTCCATAAATTTCATTGGAAGAAGCAAAAGCAAATCTTTTGGTGTGATGCTGCACACTGTAATCCAACATGTTTTTTAAGCCGATGATATTAGTTGCAATCGTCCCAATGGGGTCTGTTGCATAAGCCACAGGATGAGTGTTACTGGCCAGATGAAGGACATAATCAATATTTTCATCCGTTTTCCCCTGCAGCGGAACATTAATATCATGAGAAATAAAATGAAAAAATGGAGAATCTACACAATAAGCAAAACGTTTCTGAGCTTTTTCGATGCTTCTTCCCAGCGCATAAATCTGGCAGTTTGCGTTTTCGTTGATATTCCTCCACATCAGTACATCAATCAAAAAAGACCCAATTAAACCAGTTGCTCCTGAAATCAGTACTGATGTATTTTGGAGTTTTTCCCATGGCAATGCCATTTCTCCTACCCTTTTAACATCTTCTTTATACAAAGGATGTTCATGTATATCCATTTCTTTACTCCTCATTTCAACCAGGTATCTTTATCCGCTTTCAAATACGCTTTGAACAGTTCCAAATCATCTTTCGTAGTAAGTTTTATATTTTTATCAGACCCAGCAGCAAAATGCAAGGTTACTCCCAATTCTACCATCATGGTATTGGTATAGGAAGATCCATAAATACCAATTTCTTTTTCAAAAGCTTCATGATACTTCTCATCCAAAAGGCCAAAACGGTATGCCTGAGGCGTGGAAACTCTACGCAGTGTTTCTCTCGGAATATACTGCTTTGTTGTAGAACTGTCATCCGGATTGATAATAAAAATCTGTTCATTATAAGGCATGGAAGTAACAGCATTACCATACTTTTGGGCCTTAATCAAAACATCCGTCAAAACAGAAGCATCAACCAAAGGGCGGATACCATCATGAATCACAATAATATCATCTGGCTGTACCTTTCCCTCCAAATTATAGACCCCATTTCGAATGGACTCCTGACCAGAAGCACCGCCGGATACAATCCATTTTAATTTACTGATATTAAACTGTCTTGCATAAGCACGGAGTACATCGTGCCACCCATCAATACACACTACTTCAACAGCATCAATTTGCGGATGTCTTTCAAAGCTTTCCAGAGTATAAAGCAGGATGGGTTTATCATAAACATTGATAAACTGTTTGGGAATATCTTGACCCATACGCTTTCCGGATCCGCCTGCGATTAAGATGGCTATGTTCATTACTATTTTCCTCCGTCTCTCCAATATACTTCCATATTGTGAGTTTGTCTTTTTTCTACTGGTGGCAGTTGCATATAATCACCATAGAGACCATGAAGATAGGTATCCCAACAAGAAAAAGCAGGAAACTGATATCCTTCAAATTCTACTAAGACCTGTTTTTCAAACTCACTTTTCAACATACGCTCCCCAGCACCATAAAGGCCCCAGGTAACAATGCCTACATACTTACAATCTTGATAGGAATTCTTCTGGGCAATCTGTTCAATTTTCTCTACACAATGCCTCTTGCCATATAAAAGAGAAAATGGCTTTATAATATATTTACTATATTTATGAAAAGTATTTTTTCCTTCTCCCAATGTTGCATTTGCAAGGAGAAATATTCGACGGTAAAAATCACATTGTCTATAAATTTTCTTTACTACATCTAGTGATTCTGGTAACCCGTCAACTGGAAAAATGTCAATCCATAGTTGCGAATCTTGTTTTACATATTTGGATTTAACACATGTATTCATATTTTTTAAATTCGCATAAGGGAAAAATGAATTATCTAATTGATTAGAAGTCAATTGATAGATTCCATCAGATTTAAAAATTTTATTTAAGCGTTCGTAATCGGCTCTAGGCATACAGACATCTATATCATCATCCCAAGGAATAAAACCTTTATGACGAATTGCACCTAATAGAGTTCCTCCAGCCAAATAAAATTTTAAATTATGTTCTTTGCAAAAATTTGTAAAGTATAATAAAATTTTAAGTTCTACTTGTTGGATGTCACTATGTGTTAATTTTATCATTTTCAACTACCACACCTTTTTATATGTTTTATTTCAGTTAAAAGATTATATCCTGCATCAGAAAGAATATGAAAAGTGTTTTTTCTGTTCATATTCTTCGTCCATAAAATTCTTAATGCAATTTCTGCAGGATAATCTTGTAAAGAAAAGAAATAAACATCTGATGTGATTTTCACTTCAGACGTTATTGAATCCGAAAAAAAGCATGGCAATCCGGCTGCCTGTGCTTCAACTCCAACAATAGGAAGCCCTTCAAATCGAGATGGTAATAGAAAGCAATCCATGGCTTGCATTAATTCGTTAACGTCATTTCTTATTCCTAAGAACTTAACTTTTTTTCTGATTCCTAATTCAATGCATTTCTTTTCTATATCTAATCGATATTCTCCATCGCCGACAAGTAATAAAATTGAGTCAGAATGTTTTTTTATAATTTCATTGAAAATCTTAATCAAAAACTGATGATTTTTCTGGTATGAAAATCGTCCTACATGTCCTATTACAAAAGTTCCAGGATTAATATTCAGTTTTTTCCTAACTTTATTGCGTATAACTGTATCATACTCATATTTTTTACAATCTATAGCATTTCGCTTTACGCTATATGCTTTATATGGGTTAAATAACCATTTACAAGCCTTCAAACTGCATCCATATCGTTCATCAATTAAGCCAGAAAATAGAATTTTGCTTATATAATGATATATTGTTAGTGCATATTTTCTTTTTTTACTAGTTTCTTCGATTTTAGTATTATGAGAATGAACAATCAAGCGGCATCCGCTAAGCTTTACAGTCAAATATAGAAGAGCGTTGGCAAATGGTACATTGCAATATACTGCATCATAATTTCCAGACTTTATAATATCATGAAGGCTCTTTACAAAATGAATAGGAGAAGATAATTTGGCAATTCTTTTTATAGAAACACTGGAAGGAATTTTATTTTTATATTTGATATCTTTCAACGATGAAAAGACAAAATCAATTTGATGATTACAGAGCAAAGCTGGAAGCCTGTCTATTACATAAGCTTCCACTCCGCCATAAGTATCTGTCAGTCCATAAATAAGAATCTTCAAAGCGTTACCCTCTCATTCAAATTGAATACACTTATATGAAATCCAAAAACTCATTGATAGAATTTTGGAATTTTTTCTGCTCTCGCAATACATTTGATAATATTTTATTACAAATGGATACAAATTTATCAGAATCAAAATTTTCAATATAGGTGTTAAGTTTAGTATAGATTGTTGGCTCATTTAAATTTATAGCCAGTCCAATTCCATTCTTTTCAACCAGTTCTCCTAAATAAGTTCCCTTCGAAGCAATAATTGGTTTCTTGAAAAGCAAAGAATCATAATACCGGTTTGGAATAGCTGTGGTAACTTCTAAAGAAAAGTCACCATACAACGAATTGATGATATCAATTCCCTCATAAATGAATGCTTTATCCTGGTTTTTGAATTTTCCTTGGAACAAGACATTTTTAATATTATGTTTTCGACAGTACCCTTGGAGGTCACACCCTGCGACTTCCGGGCCAACATACTTCAGTAAAAAGTTTTTTCCCTTCAGTACTTCTATTAGTTTAATATTCTCATCTGGATATCTGACAGACCCTACAAATCCAATTTTTACAGGTTTTTCTAATCCCAGAGTCGGTTTCTCAACAGTCTGATCAATATTGCTGATATTATGATTTACGATAATTTTAGAATTATCATCCACAAATGCAAGGAATCCCCTGGAAGAAATTGTTGTAAAATTGGAGTTCTGAATCAACTGATTTTCGATTTTTTTATAATATGGGATTTTCTCATACGTGTAATCCCTGATATCCAGTATATATCTTCCCTTGTAATGATTTAGTACATAATTTGAAATCATTACAGGGGCCAGAGTATTTATCAACACGAGATGAGAATATTGATTTTGTTTGATGGTCTGTAAAAGAGCTTTCCGATACTGCAGCATAGGAAATATTTTTTTCAGCTTACTCCCTCCAAAAGGGCACACACAATTCATTGTAAAAATATTGTTTTCATGCTTTAAACCGCCCTTGGAATCTCTATTCCACAGAAAAAGATCAAAAGGCACTTCCTTTTCCTTACAAGCATTTATATAATATTGTAAATAAGGAGCTCTATCGTAAGAGACTGTATCAACTATCAGGACTTTCATTGGATTACCCTCACAAATAATGGACTCCCTGTAACATTTAAACTTATTATTTTTCTGAGGGAGTGAAATCATCATTGACCGGAAACATAATAAACGGAAATTTCACTTTCTGTGAAATTTCTTTTCCATCTAAAGTAAAAGATATAATTTTAACGATATTAATTTTCTTATTACCTTTTTCATACCACCAGCAAATAGTATCATAATCTTGTTTACATAACTCCAAATCATATTTATGAAAAGGTAGAATTACTATAGTTTCTCTTATTGGTATATCAATAAAGTTATTATCATTAATATTAGAAATTGTAACACTATTAATCAATAGTGAATTTTTACCACAATTATACATTTCAACAATATACCCGGATGGTCCAGACTTATCAACATGGCTAAAATCTAATTTTCCATATGAATGATCTATTTGAAAAACATAAAGTAATTTATTTCGGGTTACAAGCCAATCCTTAAAAAGATTTAAACCAAATCCCAACAAAACACCCAATAAAGAATAAATTCCAGAAGGAATATTATTAAACCAAATCATTAAGTCCATCATGTTTTTATCATTTATTAAATTTTTATAAACGGTACATCCCTAAAAAACATTTAATGCTATCTCAAGGCCTTATTTAGAGAACGAATTAAAAACATGAAAATCAATCCAAATAAGATTAAGTTAACTAAAAAGATTCCATAAGATACTGCTGATAGTGATTTCCTTAATATACCTTCAATAGGTATCATATCTGATAAGAAAAGAACACTTAATATTATTGAAGATAAACTAAGCATCCCCGCCCAATGCAAATATTCATATAAAACGCCCAGCAAAGTTTTGCATTTGAATTCCCTGCTTGTAATTGAAGCTAATCTTCTGGAATAGTCGCTTCCCAAAATAGAAGAAACCGCTGCAGTATAAATACCAATTGCAATGGCAGTAACGTTTATTGCTGGTTCGGCTATTTTATTATAATCAGCATTAAACCAATAAGATAAAACTAAACTTATAAAAAATATAACCCTAATCAGCCATTTATGCCTTTTGTACATTTTTCCTTACTAATTTCTCCAAAAGAGTATCTTTGACAATATTTACATCATAATGTTCATTCTGATCTTTTTTTACATCAATATCAACATGTTGAATGATTGACTCAAAATCATAACTTTCTTCAATCCCATCATCATTGCAACCAATAATTGTAATATCATCAAGTTGATTTTTCCGGTTAAAAAGTTTTTCTAATACCTTTCTGCCCCTATCAATAAGAGGAAGTGAAGAATATTCAACACTAAGAATCAATTTTTCGGGCAGATCCTGCCCAAACTGATTTCCCATCATATGAAACAAATCATCTTGCTCTGAAAATAAGTTTTTAGTTTGAGTAAAGCGGAATCCTTTAAGCATCTTCATTGTTTTACAAAATTCATCTAACGATTTATAAATATATTTAACTCTAACTTTTAGATTTAACCATTCGCTCAAATATTTTTCTACGAATCCCTTCTTTTTTATATCATTTAAATACAAACGGTTATCTTTGCTATCAAAGCAGACAAAAAACTGCTGTCTTGGTTCCACTTGGCTTTTTGATCTAGGATTAGCTTCCTTTTCTCCTGTTTTTTGATTAACAACATAGTCTGAAAACATTTCTGCATTATCATAAGCAGCATATAGCCAGTAAAATCTATTATCAATAACTTCTTGCTCGATCACGTAAAAATAACTTTTTAATTTATATGTATCACTTGTTTTATATAGTTTAGATTCAAATAATTTTATACTGTTATCTAAAAGTTCATTGTCAAAGTACAGAAGGACGCTGGAAAATCTCACGTATACTCCCCCACTCGAAATAACCACTGCATTTAGACTATTTTCTAGTCTTATACCAATTTTAAAACTAAAGCAATCTCATTTTGAAATTGCAGAAAATATCCTATATGACCTCTTGGAGACATAGAAAAAGGAACTGCTTTTTATCATGTTAAGTGCCTAACCAAACACGAAAGAAAAGGGGGTTCCTCCATTTCCCATAAACACAGCCACAATTTCTTCTATTATAGCAGAGTTAACATAATTCGACAAAAAGTCTTTTTAGATTGCCAGTCTGCCACCTAGCCGGACTGCTAGAACGACATCTGCCCGGCAGACGGTTTCCAACCACGTGAGACGTTGAGCGTGGGACGCATACGCCAACGGGCTCCCCAGTGTGAGGCCCCTACGGTTCCGCAATGAATCGACCGATTTTTGCCGTCGCACTCAGCGTTCCATTCCCAGAACCCGCCATAGAGGATTCCTTCCTGTATATAATACACTAAAAATACCCAAAATCATCATCCGGAATTACCCATTTCATCAGGGGAATCTCCCCCAAAAAAGCGAGACATCTTGAATTGCTCCTTACTAAACAGTTATCCTTTATTTTGTACCACCAAGATAAAGGATAAGATGTCAGACGTCATCTAGCCCGCAACAAACAGATTGCCCCCGCAACTCAAGGCGGGCCGCCGGTTGTGCGGCTCCTACGGTCGGAAACCAGGAAGTGGGCGGCTCTGGCGACATTTTGCCAGAGGCAAAAGTCTTGAATCGCCCCTACGGCAACGCAAGGGGGAGTGTTGGACTCCCGCCGTACAAATCTGATTCTGATGGCTCAAGGCCTGCCAGGGCTTGCGGTCCCTACGGATTCGCAACGGGGCTGCTGATTTTTGCCGTCCCTACTCTTCACTCTTCACTGCATCCTTCCCTGGCAGATGGTTTCTTTTGGCATGAGACATGATCCTGGGTGCAGGCTGACCGAGCGGGATTGCCAGAGGCACCCCTTGTTCATCCCCTACGGCCTTGCAATGGAACCGTCGTTCCAAGCCTCCAAAGGCTCTGCACTATTCACTTGTTTCGATAGTATCAACCACTCATCAAAAGATTATCAAACGATTGACAATCAAAATAAAGCCGCATTTTCTCTTGATCTATCTCGATTTCATGGATTAAATAGATAGGATTCAAAAGATTATCAAAAGAATGGCAAACGATTATTTTAAATACACTTCACGAAGTGATTTTTTCACTTTGTCCATCATCATCTTTAACTGTGCTAAAAGCTCATCAGATTTCATATGGACCATATATTTGGTATTCTTACCAGCACCAACTTTAACAACATGCTTTTCTGCAATAAGTCCTTTAAGTGATTTCATGACCTTATATTGTGTTCCACCAACACTCTTCTGTATCACAGGAAAGCCTATTGGTTTCATAGCCTTGATAATTGTCTTGAATATTGCTTTTTGCATATCATCCAATTCCTGGTAGGAATCAGCTAAATCTATTTTCCAAATTGTCAGTTCTGTTCTTTCTAAATTAGTTTCAATATCGGGATTCCTATATTCATTCTCAATTGCCTCTCGAACAATCTGCGGGCCACCAAATCCCTGTCTTTCTGATACACCTAGTTGCCGGAAGAAACTCATTATTTGCTCATTGCGAATACGTGATTCTCCTCCAACAATAAATTGAGAAGGGGGAATTAACATTTTCCCAGGATTAATAAACTTATAGTAGCTATCAAAAGTTTCTATTTTAATTCCCGGATATGGCTGAGTGTAATCTGCATGAGATAGACAATTTACAAGTGCTTCTCTTAAAGATGTATCTATCGTCTTTTGGGGATTCCGTATTTGATTCTGTCCCAGTTGAAAAGAATTTTCTTCCAAGTTTCTGAGTTTTGCTAAAACAATTTGATAAAAATTGAAAATATTCATTTCCACATCATTCAAATCATCTGATGCAACCCTGTCAGACCACCGAGGATTATCCCCTCTTCGGTTGAAAAAATCTAAATGAAAATGAGGATACATATCTCGGATTGAATTATATTTGCCAAGGAATAAAAGTGTTCCTTTCTTGATTTTAATTTTATCGTCTTTCCTGTTTCTCGTAACAGCACCAATTTTTAAGAGAAAATCTTTAGGTGAAGTTGTTTCAAAATGCATTGATGGATAGCGTATGGTCACACGTTCCTTAAAAGAAACAATTGAATTCATATCCAAGTCATCAAATGTATAATTTTCGGCAACAGTAGAATCTAGCCCTGGTGCCGCATTACGTATCATGGCTTTAATTTCATCTAAATTTGCTTTTCTGTCTCCATCACCGGTTCGTATATAGGAGTTTTCGATTTTTCCATTAAGATATACGGGCTTCTTGTTGTAAGGTGCTTCACGCACATTGATTAAAATTACTGTTTTTGAATCAAAAGAAATTATACTGACGTCCTCGTTCTCAATAGTACGATAACTGACCTTATTACCATTCGATAGGAGATTCCAAAGATCTGTCATTATTTTTTCTGAAGAATCTACTCCTATTATTTCATTCTTAGGTTTGCCTTCCTTGATTCCCAATACTATCAAACCACCCATCGTATTGGAAAATGAAGAGTATGTCTCCTAAAAAGATTTCGGTAATTGAGATGAACTTTTTAATTCAACGTACTCCTTTTCATGGATAGAAATAAGGAAATTTTTTAATTTTTCCATATTTTCTGGTATCTGGTTCATCTATCTCTCTCCTTTTATCAAAATTCAACTTCTCGCCAAAACTAATCTATACAGTTTTTCTGCCCTTTGAGCGGTCTGGATACGCCTGCCTGTTCACCATCAAGAGCATCTTTCCCTAAATCCTTTGACATAAGATGCATATGATCTTGCAGCAAGCAGGCTGGCCGTACAGCCGTCGCCCTACATGGACTGATTCAATCACTGGTTAATCTATAATCAGAAACTATCCAGCGATAAGTCGCTCTATTCCTGGAATCCGCCTCAGCAGATTCCCTCCTTCAGTTACTAACTAGTGACTGCTCTTGCCAACCATCACCTTTAAACAAGTTTCTAATTTTATCTTTTAGTTGAACAGAAGATTGGATCATAGCAAAACCTCCGTATAATGCCGGATTTTCTGTTCAATTTTCAGTTTCGACGCATATTTCATCAATTGATGAATGTTTTTTGAAGGACTATAAAAATATTCTTTCAACGCTGTTTGGAAATCTTGGATATCAAAGTCATTTTTATGCTGGATCAGATCGCAGATGGAACGATCCATATCATAAACATTCACGTAATGAGAAAAAGGCGTTTCCATAGAAATCATACCCAAAGATAACAGTTGCGGATCCGTATAGTAGGTTTTAATCTTTTTTTTATGTAAAGATAAAGTATTATATCCTTTTTTAACGGTAACGGTAATCATGCTGGGTTCCCGGTCTAAATGCCCATGAAAATAAAGTGCAGTAGCCCCAGAAAAGACAGTTTCCTGATATTGGCTCTGCAATACAAACCAGATATCATCCCAAGCCTCTTCTGTCTTATAGATGCCGGAAGCAATCTTCTGCATAGATTTTTTTAATGAATGATGCGATAGTTGGCCGAGAAATACCCAGTGAAACTGCTTCCCGCACAAGCAGATACCCGCTGTTTTCTTCTGTTAATTGATAAAGGATACTTTGCTTGTCCACAGTTTTTCCTTTCTATACGCGCTTATATTTTAAAATTTATGAGCATGAATGTTAAGTATACGGATTCGAAATGTGTCAGCCGATTTTCGCCGTCCCTGCTCTGCACTCTTCACTCTGCACTTATTGTTTCTTCCCCAAAAACTTCCGTGCCAGGAACTCCCGGATTTTCTTAGGCCAGTCCACCTGTTCCAAAAATATTACCGGAACTTCCACTTCTTTCAGGTGCTGTTTTTCCAGCCATACGTTGAAGAGGCGTTCGGAGAGAAAGCCATAGATCCGTGCTTCGTAAGGACTGTAGCTGCTGATATCGATGCGGCTTTCCAGCGTAAAAAGGATGTCGAACAGCCAGCTGCAGTATTGATCGAACAGAGTCTTTTTCATGGCGAACATGTTCAGGATGTGGAGCTTCCGCCGATTCATGACGGTGGTGAAGGCCTGGCTGTATTCTGGGTATTTTTCGGCGATGATTTTTTCCACTTCATCCAGGTCTTTTTTGTAATGGGCGTGTTCGTACTGGCTTCGGACCGTTTCGATGTAGTAGTTCCGCTTCACGGGCAGGATCACATCGTACTGGCTCAAGAGTCTGTCGTAGTCTGCCTGGGTGAAGATGGCTTTCTTTTTGTCTTCCAGGTTATTGGACCGGACTCGGTGTCCAAAATACCGCCGATAATGGCACAGTCCGATGCAGTCACAGTCCATATTCTTCCAGGCCCAATACAGCCCGGTCAGTTCACAATAATTGGGGTTCTTGGAGGAAATATTGTCCCCCCTATTATCTCCCGTAAACCCCAGAGAATCCTTCCCCTCCGCCCCAACCTGGAGAGGGAAGTAAACAGGATCCGATGGGACCCAGTAAGGTTTGTGGATGGCGATGAGGATTTTTGTTTGCACGATGGTTATTGTCCTTTCCTTTTTACAGTCACTAGTCTCTAGTCACTAGCCGAATGAGGCCAACTTCGTTGGCTTGGAATATATTTACCTTTTCCATTGAATGTCTTTATCCAGTTTTTGGATAAGAGCTGTCAGCATGGAAGTTATTTCATAGCACATAGCACATGCTTTATGGGCGTCAGCCGATTGGATATAATTTCTCTTTTCACTAATGAGCAACTGGGTATCCAGTTCACAGGCAGAACCCTGGCAATCAGCAAATAGCGAATAAAATCTTTATCGCTGCCTTTTGCGCGGCCTTCTGCTATATTACTGGGAATGGATACCACTGCCCGGCACATTTGGTCTACCAGTCGATATTTTTCTTTCAGAGGAAATTTTTCGGTAAGATCCAGTACAAAATCTGTCAATTCCATTGCTCGCTGCCAAACAGTCAACTTTTTATGAGAATATTCCATGGTTCTGCTCCTTCAAAAAAAGTAAAGTGATTGAATGCTGAATCTACTGCAAATCTTAAATTGGTTAAAAGCCAACAGAATGTTGGCTTCCTTCGGCTGCTGACTAGTGACTAGAGACTAGTGACTGCCCCAGGCGTGAGACTAAAAAGCGGTTTACAGCTTTTCCCTATCCGCCACTTCCAAGGCACGGGCGATCACCGCATCCATATCATAATACTTGTATTCTCCCAAACGGCCTCCAAAGATGACGTTGCTTTCCTGATCGGCCAGGGCTTTGTATTCTTGATACCGGGTGCTGTTTTTGGCATCGTTCACCGGGTAGTAGGGTTCGTCCCCTACTTTCCATTCAGAGCTGTATTCCCGGCTGATGACGGTCTTGGGCAGGTCATTGCCTGCATCATCTTTGCCGAACTGGAACCATTTGTGTTCGATGATCCGGGTCCAAGGGGTCTCCCGGTCGGTGTAGTTCATGGCAGCCACGCCTTGGTAATTGGGTTTGTCCAGGAGTTCCGTTTCGAACCGGACGCTGCGGTATTCCAGGGGTCCCAATTTGTAGTCAAAATAGGCATCGATGGGCCCGGTATAAACGACTTTCTCGGCCAGGGCATCTAGTTCTGCCTGATTGGCCAGATAATCTGTGTTCAGCCGCACTTCGATGCCGTCCAGCAGATTGGCCACCAGCTTGGTATAGCCTCCCACAGGGATTCCCTGATACAGGGCGTTGAAGTAGTTATTGTCGAAAGTGAGGCGCACGGGGAGGCGTTTGATGATAAAAGCCGGCAGCTCGGTGCAGGGGCGCCCCCACTGTTTTTCCGTATATCCCTTGATGAGTTTTTCATAGATATCCGTCCCCACTAGGGAAATGGCCTGTTCTTCCAAATTCCGGGGATTGGAGATACAGGCCGCTTTTTTCTGTTCTTCGATTTTGGCGGTGGCTTCTTCCGGGGTCACCACACCCCACATTTTGTTGAAGGTGTACATGTTGAAGGGCAGGGAATACAGTTCTCCTCGGTAATTGGCCACCGGGGAATTGGTGAACCGGTTGAACACGGCAAAGCGGTTCACGTAGTCCCAGACTTCCCGGTTGTTGGTGTGGAAAATGTGGGCGCCATACTGGTGCACATGGATGCCTTCCACGGTTTTGGTATAAATGTTCCCGGCGATGTGGTCCCGTTTATCGATGACCAGGACTTTTTTCCCAGCAGCTTTGGCTTTTTGGGCAAAAACGGCACCGTACAGACCGGCACCAACGATCAAGTAATTGTACTGAATCATGGTTTTAAGCTCCTTTTCGATTGCCGGCTGCGCCGGTCTTGGTAACGCCTCTCGTCTCACGCTTAATGTCTCTCGCCTTAAGACCGGCCCTTCGGGCCTTTCAGATGTCAGACGTCAGCTTGTTGGCTATAAGCAAATCGGTCCTTCATCTTAACCCGTACAAAACTGGCATCTGACGTCTCAAGGCCCCGCTAAGGGGCTGTGTCTGACTTCTTCCAGACCGCCGCCCCTCAGTAGGCCCCTTTATGCTGCAGGACCACTCCGATGGTCCTCCATAGCAGCATGATATCCAGCCAGACGCCCCAGTTGCGGACGTACCAGGAATCCATCTGGACCCGTTCGTCGTAGGTAGTGTCGCTGCGGCCGTTCACCTGCCACATGCCGGTGATGCCAGGATGGACCATGTAGAAATCTTTGATATACGGTCCGTATTTGGGGATTTCGGCGGTGACAATGGGCCGGGGCCCCACTAGGCTCATCTGGCCGATGAGCACATTGAACAGCTGGGGCAGTTCGTCCAGGCTGGTTTTCCGCAGCACCTTCCCCACCCGGGTCACCCGGGGATCGTCCTTCAGTTTGAATTCGGCTTCCCATTCCTTCCTGGCTTCGGGATTTGCCGCCAGATATTCTTTCAGTTTTTTGTCCGCGTCCACGCACATGGTGCGGAATTTCAGGCAGGGGAACAGTTTCCCGTCCTTGCCGATCCGCTGGTGGGCGAAGATCACCGGGCCCCGGGAATCCAGTTTGATCAGGACGGCCAGGAGCAGAAAGATAGGGCTCAAGACGATGACACCGATAGTGGTCAGCACTAGGTCGAATACCCGCTTGATGAACCGGTTGTAGGGCCGGGCCAGGTTGTTCTTCAGGCTCATGAACATCAGCCGTTCATTGAACAGGGATTCCACTTCGATGCCGTTCACCGGCAGACCGATCAGATCGGGCACAAAGGCCAGGTTCCGCACATGGGGCTGGATGGTATGAATCAGCCGGTTCAATTTTTCCGGGGAAAGGCCGGGGGCTGCGATGCAGACATCTTGGACCTGGGTCTTTTCGATCACGTCCACCGCCTGGGCAAAGGTCCCCAGATAGGGCAGATTCCCCACGTTTTCTTTCTGAGGCCCGGCATCATCCACATAGCCGATGATATTGAAGTTCAAGCCCACATCGTCCCGGATACCCTGGAGCACAAGATTGGCTGTTTTCCCAGCTCCCACCAGAAGGACGGGTACGCTCCCCACCCCGGCCCAGTTCAGGATATGGGCGATGATATACCGGGAAAGGGTCACCAAGACAAGGGCAAAGATCCATAACAGGCCCACAAAGAGCCGGGAAGTGCTGGCGGAAATGTGGGACAGATAGACAAAGACCACTATGGCGCCGATGGCATAGGTACAGCCTCGGCAGATGCATTCCATGAGCTTCCAATAGCCCATGTGTTTCGTATAGATGCCTCCCTGCCGGAAAAACAGCAGGAAGAGCAGAGGGAATGCCACACACAAGTTGAGCCAGGGCATGTGGAAATGGGCATTCCCGGTTAGAGCTCCCCGCAGATGGTACGCAAAGAATTCCGCAAGCAGGATCATCAGCCAGTCGGTAATGGTATAGATGGTGGGCAGGAAATAGTTCAGATGATGATGGATAAAGGAATCGGGATGGGATTCTCGGAAAACAGTATTGGCCATGGATAAACTCCTCTAATCGCGATGAATCACAGTATTTCATATATTGTTTTATTATACTGTAAAATAAGGACAAATTGAAGCTCCATTAAGGAAATGGCAGAAGCCTATCCCAGCCACACCCTGTAACCGGGAAAATCTGTAGAGGAAATAGGAAGCCTTTACCATACGGTGAGGAAATGTCTACAGGGAGTGAGAGACAGCATCTGCTGAAGGGCTGCCCTCGCCTTTTTTCCCACTTTCCTGTATAATAGAAAAAATAGAGTCAGGAAAAATCGGAGGCTGTGAATCATGGAAGAACTGGATACCATCATCAAATCGATCAGGGACAATCTGTCAGGAGACTCCCAGAAGGATATCAAATATCTCCAAGGCTGCATCGAGCTGTACCGGGACCATCCCCTGCACCGGGAGATCAGCCGTGCCTGCAGCCAGCTGCTGTACAAGCTGCTGCCGGAAGAAAGCCGGCAGCATTTCGCCGATATGTTCAGCCAGGCATTTGAAAAATTCCGGGCAGACCTGGAGGGAGCCCGGAAGTGCACGGCTGCCCAGGATTTCGAGGGAGCCCGGAAATTCTTGGAACCCCATCTCCAGGAAGCAGAACATTCGGCTCTTTTCCAGCCTGATTCGGAAGTAGAATTCCGTTCCTTTGCGGAGCCCATGGAAAGGGTACTGTACCAGCAGTTCTGCCAGCCCAAAAAGACGGTCCAGCAGGCGCCTTTCCCCTTCCATCTGCTGCACTTGACTTTGGGGGAACTGGAACTGGCCCAAAACCGGAGGAAGGCTGCCCAAAAAGCTTTGGAAAAAGGACTGAAATGGGACCCGGTCAGTGCTCCGGTACGAGCCTGTTATCTGGCAGTGCTGAAAGCCGGAGAGGATTGGGAAAGCTTCGGCCGAGTGAACCGGGAGAGCTTCCGCATGGCCTTCCGCCCTGCTGATCTGGCCCTGTGCTACCAAAATGAAGGGACCCGACTGCTCCAGGGAGAAGATTGGCAGGGGGCCCGGTATGCCTTCCTGTTGAGCTTGAACTATGGGGAAACAGAAACGGTGACAGCCCAGCTGGAAACCATTGCCCAGCATCTAGGAAAAGACCTGGCTCCCGCCTCTCGAGAAGAATTGACGGCCTTTGCTGCAAAAGAAGGGATCCCCCTGGGACCGAATATGGAGATCCTCCGGCTGGCTGCCGGCGGAGCCCAGGCCTGCCACCAGGCGGGAAGAGAACAGGAAGCGGAGTATTATCTGGATGTGATCCGGCCCTTCCTATCAGAAAAGGATATGGAAGAATTGAAGAAGAAGTTGGGATATTAAAAAAGGTGCCTGCGGGCACCTTTTTTGTCACTGGTCACATGTCCATAGTCACTGGCCATTGGAAATCAATTTATCTTATCAAATTGATTTTGAAATTTAAAAACCTGGGATCGGATTCTACGGGCATTCTTAACTTAGGAGCCAGCAAGGCTGGCTTCCACCGGCGTATGACGTATGACGATCTTTTACCCCATTCTCACAATCCTCTGCCCTTCCATCATCCGGGAAAACCGGTGGGAGATGCTCAGTACGGTACGTCCCTGGCTGGCCCGTTCCAGGGCCTCCAGCACCACTTCTTCCGTGTGGCTGTCCAGGTTGGCGGTGATTTCATCCAATAACAGCAGCTGGGGTTCCTTTGCTACCGCCCGGGCAATGTTCAGCAGCTGGAGCTCCCCTTGGGAAAAGAACCCTTCCCTCATGGGAGTCTCCTTCCCCTGAGGCAGCCGTTCCACCGTTTCTTTCAGCTGCACCAGTTCCAGGGCCCGGTCCACCTGCGCGGGAGTCACCGAAGGGTCCCCCAGGGTCACCTGGTCCCCTACCGTGCCGGGTACAGCCGAGAATTCCTGCTCCACACAGCCGTACAGGCTCCGTTTCTCCAGGTCCGGGATGGTCCCCGCCCGCCGTCCTAACAGGCTCACGGTCCCCTGCCAAGGGGTATACATCCCCAGCAGCAGCTTGAACAAGGTGCTCTTCCCGCAGCCGCTGGGCCCCATCAGGATGGCTTGTTCCCCCGGTGCCAGGCTGCAGGAAAAGTCCTGCAAAATGGGTCGGGACGGATCATACCCGAAGGTCACATGGGAAAAGACCACCACCTTGTCCTGCACGGCGTCCGGCACAGGCTCCAGAGAGGCCGGTTCCTGTTCCGTTTCTCCCAGGAATTCCCCGATATGCTGGATCCCGGCCATAGCACTCTGGATGCTCTGGATCTCCATGCCGATGCTTTCCAGGGGACCGAAGATCTTCCCCACATAGGCGATCATCGCCACAGCGGACCCTACGGAAAGGCCGAACAGATCCGCCCAGGCCGGTCCCAGGGAGGCTCCCGTCATGATCACCCCCACCACCGCTGCCTGGGTCACCAGGATGATGGGAGAATAGATCCCGTCGAACACATTGGCCCGGTTGATGGACCGGAAGCTGTCGGTGATCAGGGAATCGTACCGTTCCTCCATATACCGTTCCTTCCCCAGGGTGTGGATGGTCCGGATATTCCGGATGGTTTCCGGCACATGGCTGTTCACCCGGCCGACGGCCCGCCGGTTTTCCCGCTGGGCTGCCAAGGTCCCCTTCTGGAAATGCCGGGTGAGTACGAACAAGAGGGGCAGCAGCAGGCACAGGAGGCCGAACAGTCCCCGGCTCCGGCTCCATAGGATGCCCAGGATCCCCAGCAGCTTGCAGGCATCGGCCAGCATCCCCACGATCCCGTCAGAATACAGAGCGTCGATGGTATCTCCATCGTTGACGAACACCGAGGTGGTCTGCCCGCTGGGATGGCTGGTGAAATACTGGGCCGGCAGCCGATCCAATTTGGCGCACAGGATGGACCGGAGTCCGTGGGTCACCTTTTGGCCGAACAGAGTGATGGCCCCGTTCTGGGCCGTTTCGCAGCAGTCCGCCAGCGCGATGAGCCCGATATACAGCAGCCCCAGCTGCCAGGAGATCCCCCGGCCTTCAGTCAGGTCGTCCACCGCCCGCTCCAGTACCAGGGGCGGCAAAAGAGAGGTCATCACCGAAAGGACCACCAAAACGGCCACCAAGGTACCGGTCCGGGGATGAGCCTGAAAGGTGCTCTTCACACTTTTCCATACAGGGTTTTCACTGTTCATCTAGGTCCACTCCTTCCTGCTGCAGCTGCACCAGCCGGGCATAGCCAGGTTCTTCCTGCAGCAGCTGCTCATGGGTGCCGAACCGTCCCCGGCCGTTTTCCAGGAACAATACCCCGGTGAATTCCGGGAAATGGGTGAGCCGGTGGGAAATCAGCAGGATCACCCGGTCCGGAAAAGTCTTCCTCATGGCTTCCAGGATCTTCGTCTCTCCCTTCCGGTCCACCGCCGCAAAGGGATCATCCAGTACTAACACGGACCGGGCATGGGCCAGGGTCCGGGCCAGGGCGATCCGGGCCTGCTGACCGCCGGAAAGCTGAGTGCCGCCACTCCCGACCGGGGTATCCGCTCCCTGGGGCATGGCGTCCACTTCTTCCTTCAGGTTGGTCATGGCCAGGAGTCGATCCACCTCCACTGGGTCCCCCATCCGGATGTTTTCTCCGATGGAGGTACTCAACAGCTCTGGATCATGGCCCAGGTAGGAGATCAGGCTCCGGCGCTGGTGCCGGTCCAGGGCGGCAAAATCCTCTCCATTGCACCGGACGGAGCCGGTCCAGGACACCTCGTCCAGGAACACCTTCCCAAAAAGACTCTTCCCGCAGGCCACCGGGCCTGTGATGCCGATGATATCCCCGGGACGGGCAGCAAAGGAAATCCCGGCAAGGCCCTTCTCCTGGCCCGAGTAGCGGCAGGCCAGATCACGGACTTCCAGTTCCACCGGGTCCACAGGTCCCAGAGGCTGATCCGTCCCTTCCGGCGCCGCCTGCTGGAGCAGAGGCTTGATCCGCTGCCAGGAAACCTGGGCCTTTTGGACCGCATTGAACAGCTTGGCCGCATGGCTGGTCTTCACTGCCAGTTTGGTGAAACAGGCCAGGAAGGTCGTGAAACTGGCGATATTCCACATTTCCCAGCCAGTGCCCTGGACGTTTTTCGCGCCGAACCAGAAGATCATCCCCGTGCCCGCCATAGCAATGGCATCGTACAAAGGCCCCAGGGACCCTTCAAAGATATTGGCCCTGGCACTGGCTTTTTCGTAGGCGGTGAGCTGGTTTTCGTAGTCGGCGTCCCGGACCTTTTCCTGGCCGTAGATCCGATAGGTGAGAGCATGGCTCACCCGGTCCAGGGTCAATGTGTTCAGCCGAGCTTCCGCAGCCTTGTAGACCCCGTTGGCCTGGGCCACCTGTTTTTTCAGCCGATCGGCGATCCAATAGGCTGCCGGAGTGAACAGGGAAGCCAAAAGGGTCAGCCGCCAGTCGTAAGCCAGCAATAGGGACAGGTACACCACCATCACCACCCCGGTGTCGAAGACTTCCGTGGTGAATTTCTGCATCCCTTCCGCACAGGCGTCCACGTCCCCCATGGCTTTCGTCATCAAGTTCCCCAGGTTCTCCTGCTGGAGGGCATGGGCATCCAGACGCACCAGGCTGTGGTACAAGGTGTGGCGCATGGTCCGGCTCACTCGGTTGGCAAACAGCCGCACGCTGTACCGCTTCCCCGCCCGGGAAAGCTGGACCAGGAAGATCACCCCCACATAGAGCACCGCTAGACGGGCCATATCCACGGCCGCAGCCCTGCCCTGGGTAATGTCGTAGAGACACTGGGCCAGCTGCCCTTCGAAATAGGGCCCCACTCCCATCCCCAAGTTATAGAGGATGCCGGTGACCGTCACCGCCACCAGCACGGCCTTCTCCTCTCTAAAATAGGAAAGGACATGGTCCGGCCGTCCCACCTCCCGGATTCTGCCTTCAAACATAAAAAAATGCCCCCCGTGCTGTATTCTCTCTATTAGTATACAGTACGGGAGAGCAGGAAAAGTTAAACTTTTTAAAAATAGCGCTGTGCAAATCTGACATCTTAAGGCCCGTCAGGGCCGTGTCTGACTTTTACTTCCTCACCGGCATCTTCTTATAGATACCCTGGAGCCGTTCCAGGGCTTCTTCCAGGGTCTCCCAGTTCTTGGCGAAGTGGAGCCGCATATACTGGGTGATGTTTTCATGGAAGAAAGCCGACCCGGGGACAGCCCCCACTCCCACATATTTGGCCAGATCCTCGCAGAATTCCGTATCGCTGGCGTAGCCGAAATCCGAAATATCCACCATGATGTAATAGGCCCCCTGGGGTTCCGTGTGCCGCAGGCCGATATCCCGGAGTCCCTTGAGCATCAGATCCCGCCGGTCCGTGTACAGGTCCCGGAGCCAGGTGTAATACCCATCCCCGAACCGGAGCCCGGTCACCGCCGCTTCCTGGAGAGGGGATGCCGCTCCCACTGTCAAGTAATCATGGACTTTCCGGGCTTCTTCGATGACCTTCGGCGGAGCGATGATATACCCCAGCCGCCAACCGGTAATGGAATAGGTCTTGGACAGGGAACTACAGGACAGGGTCCGCTCCCACATCCGGGGCAGCGTAGAAAAATAGATGTGCTCATAGGGTTTGTAGACAATGTGTTCGTACACTTCATCGGTGATCACCCACACATCGTATTTTTCCGCCAGGTCCGCGATGGTCTGGAGCTCCTGCCGGGTGAATACCTTGCCGCAGGGGTTGGAGGGGTTGCAGAGGATCAGTGCCTTGGGATGCTGCCGGAAGGCCGCCTCCAGTACTTCCGGGTCGAACCGGTAGTCCGGGGGCACCAGCGGTACATAAATGGGCTCTGCCCCGCTGAGGATGGCATCAGCCCCGTAGTTTTCATAGAAGGGGGAAAATACGATCACCTTGTCCCCCGGATCCGTCACCGTCATCACCGCCACCATCATGGCTTCCGTGCTGCCGCAGGTGGTGACGATCTCCGTTTCCGGGTCGATGTCCAGCCCAGTAAAATGCTTCTGTTTGGCCGCCAGGGCCTGACGGAAATTCGGGGCTCCCCAGGTCACCGCATATTGATGAGGTCCTGTGAAAGCCACCTGGCTCAGCCGTTCCTCCATTTCCTTCGGAGGATCCCAATCCGGGAACCCCTGGCTCAGGTTCACCGCCTGGTACTGCAAAGAGATCCGGGTCATCCGGCGGATCACTGAATCCGTAAAAGTCGCCGTCCGTAAAGATAAATCAGCCATATCTATCGTCCTTCCCTGGTTTAATTCCTAGTTATGTAGTGATATTTAGTATACTCCCCCAGGAAAAAGGAGTCAATGGGGTTGGAAGACACATCCAGGGAATCGGTGCTCTCTGACAGGACTTATTTGATTTCCCCTACATCCAGGCTGATATCCAGGGCCTTTACGCTGTGGGTCAGGGCTCCGATGCTGATCACGTCCACTCCGGCGGCTGCAGCGGCTTCCAGGTTATGCTCGTTGATGCCCCCGGACGCCTCCACTACAGCCCGGTGCTGGATCATTTCCACACATTCCTTCATGGCTTCCGGTGCCATGTTGTCCAGCATGATCACGTCGGCGCCCCCTTCCACTGCCTCCCTGGCCTGGGCCAGGCTTTCCACTTCGATCTCGATCTTGGTCATATGGCTGGCGTAGGCTTGGGCCCGGGCCAGGGCTTCCTTCACCCCGCCGGCTACGGCGATATGGTTGTCCTTGATCAGGATGGCGTCATAGAGGCCCAGCCGATGGTTATGGCCACCCCCGGTACGCACTGCATATTTTTCCAGGAGCCGCAGCCCCGGCGTGGTCTTCCGGGTATCCACCACCCGGGTGCCGTAGGGACGGGCCAGTTCCGCCAGTCTATGGGTCCGGGTGGCGATGCCGGACAGATGCTGGAGCAGGTTCAGGGCCAGGCGCTCCCCGATCAGCACGCTCCGGGCGCAGCCGGTGATCCTGGCGATGAGGGTCCCCGGTTCCAGCGCATCCCCGTCCTGGGCCAGGGCTTCAAAGGTCAAGCTAGGATCCAGCACCTGGAATACCTGCCGGGCCACCTCCACCCCGCACAGGATCCCTGTATCTTTGGCATGGATGATTCCCGTAGTCACCGCATCTGGAGGAAGCAGTGCTTCGCTGGTCAGATCCCCGCTGCCGATATCTTCCGCCAGCCATTCCTCCAGCTGCTTAGCCAACATTCTGCTGTACATGGATACGGCCTCCTTCGTTTTCTTCGATGCTGTGATGCTTCCAACAATCCCGGGGTTCCGGAAAATCCAGACGGTAATGAGCGCCTCGGCTCTCTTCCCGCCGGAGGGCCGCCTGGGCAATGAGCTGGGAAACCAAGATCTGGGCTTTCATATCCAGCTGATCGCTGTCGATGGCGGCTGTGCCTCTATATTTTCGGCCGATTGCCTCCATAGCGTCCAGAGCCTTTTCGATAGAGTCCCGGTCCCGGGCGATGCCCAACTGGCGGCTCATGATGTCCTGGAGGGCTTTCCGGTCTGCAGCCAAGATTTCCGGTGAAACGTTCCAGGGCTGGAACCGGGACTTCCAGTTCCCTTCTGCGCTGGACGGCTCATCTGCCGGAAGATCCCGGCACAGGGCTTGGGCCACTCTCCGGCCGAACACCAGTCCTTCCAGCAGGGAATTGCTGGCCAGACGGTTGGCTCCCTGGAGACCGGTACAGGCCGCTTCCCCGCAGGCATACAGATGGGCGATGCTAGTATGGCCCCAGGCATCGGTGCGGATGCCCCCCATCATATAATGGGCCGCCGGCGCGATGGGGATCCGTTCCTTCCGCATATCCACTCCATATTCCCCCAGGGTCTGGAAGATCATGGGGAACTTCTCTTCTACTTTATCGATCCCCGTGGCATCCAGCAGCACATGGTCACTGCCGCAGCGCTTCATCTCCGTGGCGATGGCCCGGGCCACCACATCCCGGGGCGCCAGCTCCTTCATAGGATGGTACTCCGGCATGAACCGTTCTCCCTTGGTATTGTACAAAAGGGCTCCGGCTCCCCGGACCGCCTCCGAGACCAGGAAGCTGGGGCAGCCGGGAAGAGCCAGGGCCGTAGGATGGAACTGGACGAATTCCATATCCATCAATTCAGCCCCAGCCCGGTAGGCCAGGGCCAGTCCGCTGCCCACTGCCCCTTCGGGGTTGGTGGTATGGGCAAAGAGACGGCCCACCCCGCCGGTAGCCAGTACCGTGCCCCGAGCCTGGATATGGACCATTTTCCCCTGATGGAGGGCCATGGCACCCTTGCAGATGCCGTCCTGCATCAAAAGATCCGTCACATAGCAGTGCTCCAGGCTGCGGATCCGTTTTTCCCGGCCGGTGATCGCCCGGAGGGCCCGGGAGACTTCCGCTCCGGTGCTGTCCCCATTAGCATGGACGATCCGGTTCCGGCTGTGGCAGCCTTCCCGGCCCAAAGAGAGGGTGCCATCGGGATTTTTATCGAACTGGGCTCCATGGTGGACCAGATCCAGCACCGCCTGGGGCCCTTCCGTCACCACGATCTTCGCCATGGTTTCATCGGTGAGCCCGGCTCCTGCCACCAGGGTATCCTGATAATGGAGACGGGGATCATCGTCTTTGCCCAGAGCCGCTGCGATGCCGCCCTGGGCTTTGGCCGTATTGCTGTCCCGTAGCTCATCCCGGACCGCCACCAGCACTTCCCGGCCCGCTTCAGCCAAGGACCAGGCGGTCTGCAGCCCGGCAGCTCCGGACCCGATTACCAGGATATCCGTCTGTATCACCGGCGTATCCGCCGTGTCAAAATTCGTCCAATAGGTTTCCATGAGGAATCCTCCTTTGATAAGGGGCTGCCAATGGGGCAGCAGCCTGTCATACGTCATAGGGCATACGCCAATGGAAGGAATCGATTGATGGGTTCCCTTCATTGCCTGCGGAGCAGGCTTCCTTCGGCAATTGATAATTCACCATTAACAGCCAGTATCACTTCACTGCCAGCATCCGTTCCAAGGCTATCCTTGCCTTTGTCCGGATCTCTTCTGGTACCACGATCCGAGGTTCCAGCGTCTCCAGGGATTTTTTCACCAGTTCCAGGGTGGTCTTTTTCATGTTGGGACACAGCAGGTTGCCGCCGGCCATGTAGAACTTCTTATGAGGGCATCTCCACGCCAGCTGGGTCAGCACCCCGCATTCTGTAGCGATGATGAATTCCTGATCAGGGCTCTGTTCCGCATAATGGACGATTCCCATGGTGCTGCCCACATAATCCGCCAGGGCCCGGACTTCCGGCCGGCATTCCGGATGCATGAGTATTTTGGCTGTCGGATGCTCTTTTTTGACCGCTTCCACTTCCTCCACGCTGAGCGCATGATGGGTGGGGCAGGCTCCCCGCCAGGGCAGGATGGTGTGATGGGTCTTTTCCGCCGTAAAAGTAGCCAAGTTCTGATCCGGGACGAAAAGGATGGGCTGCTCTGCCGGCAGGCTTTCGATCACTTTCACCGCATTGGAGGATGTGCAGCAAATTTCACTGAGGGCCTTGACGCTGGCCGGGGTATTCACGTAGGAAACCACTTTGTATTCCGGATAGTCTGACAGAAAAGCCTTTACCCGCGCTTCCAAGGTATCGTCGAACATCCGGCAGCCCGCGTCGATGGCCGGCAGCAGGGTGATTTTCTCCGGGGAAAGGATGTTGGCCGTCTCTGCCATGAACCGGACCCCGCAGAAAACGATCACATCCGCATCGGTCTGGGCGGCCTGCTGGGACAGGGCAAAAGAATCACCGCAGAAATCCGCGATTTCCTGGATTTCCTCCGGCTGGTATACATGGGCCAGGATCACAGCATTCCGTTCTTTTTTCAAACGGGTGATGGCATCGAACAAGTCTTCCATGGGTCAGGTCTCCTTTGAGAAACGAAGGATGCCGCAGCAAGGCACCGCTCCGAAGTATTGGGTACATTATACACGATTTTTCCTTTATTGTCATGTCAACAGATGTCAATAGATAATGCAATGAATCCATTGTAGCTGTTTTCCGGAGAAAGTGCAAGGATATCGCGAGTCGCGACTCACGACCTGTGACCTTTTCCATTAAAAAATGCTCCCTGGAGGGAGCATTTTATCCTTATGAACTTATTCCACCGTCACGCTCTTGGCCAGGTTCCGAGGTTTATCCACGTCGCAGCCTCTGGCCAGGGCCGCGTAATAAGCCAGCAGCTGCAGAGGGATGACAGCCAGGATGGGCGCCAGATCTTCATCGGCTTTGGGAATGATGATTACATTGTTGGCATGTTTGGCCAATTCCGTATCCCCTTCCATACCGATGCCGATCACGATAGCTCCCCGGGTCTTCACTTCCTGGAGGTTGCTGATGGTCTTGTCATAGATGTTGGACTGGGTAGCCAGGACGATTACCGGCACCCCTTCCGTAATAAGCGCCAGGGTCCCGTGCTTCAGTTCTCCCGCAGCATAAGCTTCCGCATGGATGTAGGAGATTTCCTTCAGCTTCAGTGCCCCTTCTAGAGCTACTGCATAATCCAGGCTCCGGCCCAGGAAGAAGGCGTCTTCCCGGTTGGCATAATTGGTGGCATAGACTTTGATCTGGTCCACATGGTCCAGGATATCGTGCATCTGTTCCGGCACCGCCAAGACGCTCTGGATCAGTTCATGGAGCCGTTCATCGCTGATCTTCCCTTTGATGTGGGACACATACATGCTCAGCAGCAGCATGACGATCAGCTGGGTGGTGTAGGCTTTGGTGGAAGCTACGGCGATTTCCGGTCCCGCATAGGTGTAGACCACCTGGTCGGCTTCCCGGGCGATGGAAGACCCTACTACATTGGTGACAGCCATGGTCTTAGCTCCCCGGCGCTTGGCTTCTTTCAGGGCTTCCAGGGTATCGCTGGTTTCCCCGGACTGGCTGATCACGATGCACAGGCAGCTTTCATTGATGATGGGATCCCGATACCGGAATTCCGAAGCGATATCCACTTCCACCGGGATCCGGGCCATCTTCTCGATATAGTATTTGCCCACGATGCCTGCATGGTAGGCCGTGCCGCAGGCCACGATGAAGATCTTCCGGATATCTTTCAGGGTCTCCGCGGTCCAGTTCAGTTCACTGAACACCACTTTGTCGCTATCTTTATCCACCCGGCCCCGGAGGGTATCCCGGACGGCCTTGGGCTGTTCGTAGATCTCTTTCAGCATGAAATGTTCGAAGCCGCCTTTTTCTGCTGCTTCTGCATTCCAGGTAACACGGAAGACTTTTTTGTCGAGTTTCTTTCCTTCCAGGTCTTTGACAGTGACCCGATCCGGTTCTACGATGGCCATTTCCCCATCGCTGAGGATATAGGTATCCCGGGTCTTGCTAATGATGGCCGGGATGTCGGAAGCGATATAGTTCTCGCCCTTGCCCAGGCCGATGACCAGCGGGTTATTCTTCTTGGCGCAGATCAGCTTGCTGGGATCCTTGGCGCAGAGGAACACCAGGGAATAGGACCCTTTGATGGTGTGGAGCACCTTCCGGACGGTGCTTTCAAAATCCCCGTCCCACAGATCTGCCATGAGATGGGCTACGATTTCTGTATCGGTTTCGGAACGGAAGTGATGGCCTTTCTTCAGCAGGGCCTGCTTCAGGGGCATATAATTTTCGATGATGCCGTTGTGGACCACGGCAAACTGTCCGCTTTCATCCGTATGGGGATGGGCGTTGATATCGCTGGGTTTCCCATGGGTGGCCCAGCGGGTATGGCCGATGCCCACCGTGCCCGCCGGTTCATGGCCTACGATTTTCTGCCGCAAGGCATCCAGCCGGCCTACGCATTTTTCCACGTCGATCTTCCCATCGTTGTAGACGGCGATGCCGGCAGAGTCATACCCTCTGTATTCTAATTTGCTCAGGCCTTCCATCAAAAAGGGAGTCGCCTGATGGCGTCCGATATATCCTACGATTCCGCACATAGTTGTGCCCTCCTGCGATTCTTTGTAGTTACCGTCTGCCGCCGTCCCTTCTGTATCCCCCTGTTACCAGAGGGGTTTGTAAGACAGCTTACGGTCTGCAGCTTACCGAGAGGCATCCGCTGACGGCTCGATGGACCTCTTCCTCGTCGGCCAGGCCGGAGCCTGGCACCTGCGCTCTAAGATTTGCAGAAATCCCTTCAGCCCGTTCCCCCTCAAAAACGAGCGGCTCCCCAGTCCGGTATGCCCGGAGAGCATGTTCCTGCAGATACTTTATGATACTATGTTTTGGGCATGGGGTCAAGAAAAGGGGGTGTGAAAGAATTCACACCCCCTTTTTTTATGCCAACTCTTTCCGTACCACTTCCGCGATGGCTTCGGTGATATTGTCCAGTTCCACCTGGTTGGGGCCCTGGGCCATGATCCGGATCAAGGGTTCCGTACCGCTGGCCCGGACCAGCACCTGCCCGTCGTCTCCCAGTTCTTCCGTATATTTCCGGACCACCTGGGCGATGGCCTGGTTCTCCTGCCAGCCGTTCTTGTCCTTCACCCGGACATTGAGCAGGGTCTGGGGATATTTCACCATCAGGGCCCCCAGCTGGGACATGGTCTGGTTGTGGCGCACCAGGCTGCCCAGGAGCTTCACCCCGGTCATCATCCCGTCCCCGGTGCGCACCAGGTCTCCAAAGATGATGTGGCCGGACTGTTCGCCCCCCAATTTGTAGTCATGCTTCAGCATCTCTTCCAGCACATACCGGTCCCCTACGGAGGTCTTCACCGTAGTACCGCCATGTTCCTTCATGGCCTTGGCCAGGCCTACGTTGCTCATCACCGTGGTGACCAGCACATTGTCCTTCAGCTTCCCGGCCCGCAGCAGATCCAGGGCGCAGATCAGCATGATCTGGTCTCCGTCCAGCACTTCACCGTTTTCATCCACAGCCAGCAGCCGGTCCGCATCCCCGTCGTTGGCCAGGCCGCAGTCGGCCCCCACTTCCTTCACCTTAGCCTGGAGAGCTTCCAGATGGGTGGAACCGCAGCCGTTGTTGATGTTGATCCCGTTGGGTTCATGGAAGATGGGGATCACATGGGCCCCCAGGGTCCGGAGGATGGCCGGAGCGATCTCACTGTTGGCCCCGTTGGAACAGTCCATGACCACCTTCAGGCCGTTCAGCTTCACATCGGCACTGTCCACGATATGCTTCACATACAGCATGCCCATATCCGGTTCCTGGATCACCCGTCCCAGGTTGGATCCGGTCACCGTCTGGGTATAATCCACCGGCTGGTTCACGATGGCTTCGATCTCGTCTTCCACGGCATCCGGCAGTTTATAGCCGGTCCGGGCAAAGAACTTGATCCCGTTGTCCTCAAAGGGGTTGTGGGAGGCGGAAATCACCACCCCTGCATTGGCTTCCAGCTTTTCTGTCAGATAGGAAACCGCCGGTGTGGGGATGACCCCTAAGAGATGGGCATTGCCCCCGGCGCTGCAGATGCCAGCAGCCAGAGCGCTTTCCAGCATGGTGCCGGAAAGACGGGTATCCCGTCCAATCAGGATCTTGGGAGATTTCACCTCCCGTCCGAAATACTGAGCCGCCGCACGGCCCAGCTTATATGCCAGTTCCGCATTGAGTACAGGACCATTGGCGACGCCGCGGACGCCGTCCGTTCCAAACATTCTAGCCATCAGAACCCTCCAACTTGCATAGGTATTTGCTGCTTATTTTTCTTCTTCTACTTTCCGGCCTGCCATTTCCACCAGCATTTCGCCAGGGGTGATATTATGGTAAGCCAACAGCACTAAGCAATGATACCATAAATCCCCCATCTCGTAAACAACCTGGTCCGCATCGCTGTTCTTGGAAGCCAGGATGGTCCGGGTAGTGTTGGCGCCCAGTTCCGTCAAGAGATTGTCCTGGCTGGGGGCCGGCAGCAGCTTCTGGGTCTCTTTCTGCTTTTCCTGATAGCAGACGATCTGCTTGTACAGTTCGTTGATCACCTGGGGCAGCCGGTTATCGGCCACAGGCAGGCTTTCCCCAGAGGCGCTGTTCCACAGGGGATTGAAGAAGCAGGAATAGTTCCCGGTATGGCAGGCGGCGCCCTTCTGCTCCACCTTTACCAGGAGCGCGTCTCCGTCGCAGTCATAGGTGATGCTGTACACCTTCTGGGTGTGTCCGCTGGTGGCTCCCTTGTTCCACAGTTCCTGGCGGCTCCGGCTCCAGAACCAGGTATAGCCGGTTTCCACCGTGCGGGCCAGACTGGTGCCGTTCATGTAAGCCAGCATCAGCACCTTGTCCGTCTTCACATCCTGGACGATGGCAGGGATCAGTCCTCTGTCATCGAACTTCAGCTTGCTGATATCGATTTTCATAACCGTACGTCCACTCCTTTGCTCCGCAAATATTCCTTCACCTGGCGGATCGTGAATTTCCTGTAATGGAATACGGAGGCGGCCAGCGCCGCATCAGCTTTCCCTGCTGTAAGGACTTCGTAGAAATCTTCCAAGGAACCAGCTCCCCCGGAAGCGATCACAGGCACAGGGACCGCTTCGGCCACTTTCCGGGTAAGGGGGATGTCGAAACCATCCTTGGTGCCGTCCGCATCCATACTGGTCAGGAGGATCTCCCCTGCCCCCAGGGATACGGCTTTCTTCACCCATTCCAGGGCATCCAGGCCGGTGGGCGTATGTCCCCCGTTGATGTACACTTCCCAGTAATCTTCTCCCCGGCGTTTGGCATCTACGGCCAGGACCACGCACTGGTTCCCGAAGGCTTCCGCGCCCCGGCTGATCAGGCTGGGATCCTTGACCGCTGCCGTGTTGAGGCTGGTCTTATCCGCCCCGGCCAGGAGCACGGCCCGCATATCCTCGATGGAAGAGATGCCGCCGCCCACGGTCAGGGGCATGAAGACTTCCCGGGCCGTCCGTTCGATGGTCTCCACCATGGATTTCCGTTTTTCCAGGGAAGCGGTGATATCCAGGAACACCAGCTCATCGGCCTGTTCCTTTTCGTAGAGGGAAGCCAGTTCCACCGGGTCTCCGGCATCCCGGAGGCTGACGAAATTGGTCCCCTTCACCACCCGTCCGTCCTTTACGTCCAGACAGGGAATGATCCGTTTTGCCAGCATGGCTCTACGCCTCCTTCGCAATCGCAACAGCCTGGCGAAGGTCGATGGCGCCGGTATACAGCGCCTTACCTATAATACACCCTTCTATGCCATCTGTTTCTCTTTTTTTCAAAATTTTCAAATCTTCCAGGCTGGCCACCCCGCCGCTGGCTGTCACCGCCAGGCCGGAAGCCTGGGCCACCTTCACCGTGGCTTCTACGTTCACCCCGCTGAGCATGCCGTCCCGGGCGATATCCGTGAAGATGATCCGCTGTACGCCGGCTTCCGCCATTTTCCGGGCCAGTTCGTCTGCCTGGATGTGGCCGCTGGCTTCCCAGCCTTCCACTGCCACGTCTCCGTTCTTGGCATCGATGCCTACCACGATCCGGCCAGGATACTTTTCACAGGCTGCCTTCACCAGATCCGGATCCTTCACCGCGGCGGACCCCAGGATCACCTGGTGGACTCCCCGGTCCAGCAGACGGGCAATGTGTTCCATATTCCGGATACCGCCCCCCACTTCAATGGGGATGTTCCCCTGTTTCAGGATGGCGTCGATGGACTGGAGGTTCCGGCTTTCCCCGGCTACCGCTCCGTCCAGATCCACCACATGGATGCAGCTGGCCCCCTCATCGGCCCACTTCCTGGCCATGGCACCGGGATCGGTGCTATAGACTGTCTCTTTGGAAAAATCGCCCTTCACCAGGCGGACGCAGTTGCCTCCCCGCAGGTCGATGGCTGGATAGATGTTCATAGTTTCCACTCCTTGAAGGCTTGCAGCATGGCCAGACCGGCGAAAGAGGACTTCTCCGGATGGAACTGGAAGCCCTGGACGCTGCCCTGGCCCACGCTGGCCGTAATCTGGGTCCCGTAATCGCAGACCGATGTGATGATGGACGGATCTTCCGGCACCGCATGGAAGCTGTGGACGAAATACACATACTTCCCGTCTGCTTCCTGCAGCAAAGGGGAAGGGTTCACCGTAGAGATCCGGTTCCACCCCATATGGGGGATCTTGTACCCTGTGACGATTTTCTTCACCTGGCCCTTGAAATACCCCAGGCCCTTCACTCCCGGTGCTTCCTCGCTGCCTTCAAAGAGCAGCTGTTCGCCCAGGCAGATTCCCAGGAAAGGCTTGCCGCTGTGGAGGGCTTCCTGGACTGCTTCTTCCAGGCCCCGGCTGCGCATGGTATCCATACAGTCCCCGAAGGAGCCCACCCCTGGCAGAATCACTTTGGGAGCGGCTGCGATGACCTTGGGGTCCCCGGAGACCACCGGGCTGGCCCCGATCTTCAGCAGGCCGTTGTAGACGGAATGGAGATTGCCCCGTCCATAATCGATGATCACAATGGTGTCCTTATCCATCTTACAGCGCCCCCTTGCTGCTCATGACCCCGTGTACCCGGGGATCCATGGCCACTGCCTGGCTCATAGCCCGAGCCACCCCTTTGAAGATGGCTTCCAGCATATGGTGGGTGTTCTTCCCGTAGGGTACGTTGATGTGGAGGGTCAGACCGCAGTTCATGGCCAGGGCCCGGAAGAAATCCTCGCCCATTTCCGTATCGAAATTCCCCAAAGTCACCCGGGGGATGAGTTCTGCATTCCACACCAGGTAGGGCCGGCCGGAAAAGTCCAGGGCGATTTCCGCCAGGGCTTCATCCATGGGCAGCAGGAAACTCCCGTACCGATGGATGCCCTTTTTGTCTCCCAGAGCCTGGGCAATGGCCTGGCCCAGGGCGATTCCCACATCTTCCACCGTATGATGGCAGTCCACTTCCAAATCCCCTTTGGCCCGCACTTTCAGATCCATGAAGGAATGGACCGCCAGGAGGGTCAGCATATGGTCCAGGAAGCCCACTCCGGTAGCGATGTCCGCCTTGCCGGTACCGTCCAGGTCCAGTTCCACCAGGATCTGGGTCTCTTTCGTATTCCGTTCCACTTTCCCTTGCCGCATAACCAATGGCCTCCCTTGTTTACAGGATGATGTCCCTGATGGCTCCGATGATCAGGGGATTTTCTGCCGCCGTACCTACGGTGATCCGCAGGCCCCCGGGCAGCCGGGGATTCTGGGAATAGTTCCGTACCAGCACTTTCCGAACCAGCAGTTCCTTGAACAGGTATCCGCCGGCCGCCATGGCCTTCTCTCCACTGGGCAGATCCGCTGCCCCGGCTTTTTCTGCCAGTCGGTCCAATGCCTTCCCCGCCGGCAGGGCCAGCAGGAAGTTGGTGGCGCTGGGCAGGACCCGGAAGCCCAGGGCTTCCAGATGCTCCCGCAGGTATTTCCGGCCACTGACCACCGCTTCCACCCGTTCCCGGAGGACTTCCGGCTTGCTGAACAGCAGTTCTGCTGCCAGGATGGAGACCCCGTTCACCGTATAGGGCAGCAGCACCTTTTTCAGGACCTGCATCACGGCTGTGCTGCCCACTCCATAACCGATCCGGAGATTAGCCAGGCCGTAAGCTTTGGAGAAGGTCTTCAGCACCAGCAGGTTGTCCACTTCATGGACCAGGTCCAGGGTGGACAGTTCTTCCACCTTTCCCTCTTCCACGGCAAAATCCAGATAGGCTTCGTCCATGATCACCGGGCAGTCTACATTCCGGATGATTTTTTCCATAGCGGCTCTGGGATTGAAATTCCCCGTGGGATTGTTGGGGTTGCAGATGATCAAGAGGGCCGGTTTTTCTTCTTCACAGAAGGCGATGACCCCCTCTGGATCCACGAACCCGTCCGCCGTCAGTGGGAACAGCACCGGTTCGCTGTCCGCCAGGATGGCGTAGGTCTGATACATGGAAAAGGACGGCGTGGCAGAAGCGATTTTCCGGCCTGCCCCCCCGAAGGCATAGCAGGCTTTTTCCAGCAGCTCGCTGGATCCGTTCCCGATGGCCACCTGGGACGGGTCGAACCCCAGCTTGTCCGCAATGGCCTGGCACAGGTCCTCCCCGTGCATGGAGGGATACCGGTTGAAGGCATGTTCCGCCAGGCGGGTCCCCAGTTCCAGCCGGATTTCCGGGGTCATATCCCAGTTGGTTTCATTGGCATTGACGATAATATCTGCATCAGGTACGGTCTCCACCTGATAGTCTTCGATCCGGGAGAGACTTTCCCGGGCAAGGATGTTACTCATAACAACGTCCCCCTCATTGGCTAGGATGATAAACTCTGATCCGCAAGGACTGCCATCTGGGTTGAAAAGGAACCGCAGCCACGGTTCCTCTCCCACCGCCAGTGACTAGTGACAAGTGACCAGTGACAATTTTTACAGCTGTTTCTCCTTCCGGATCCGGATGGCATTGGCGTGTGCCTGGAGCCCTTCCGCTTCGGCCATGGCGATGATGTCGTCCGCTGCTTCCGCCAGGGCTTCTTTGGTATAGGAGATGATGCTGGTCTTCTTCATGAAGGTCTCCACATTCAGTACGGAATAGAACCGGGCCGTGCCACCGGTGGGCAGGATGTGGTTGGGCCCGGCGTAATAGTCCCCCAGAGGTTCCGGAGAATAGGCTCCCAGGAAGATGGCGCCGGCGTTGCGGATCTTGGGCACCAGGGCAAAAGGCTCTTTGGTGTTGATCTCCATGTGTTCCGGAGCAGAGATGTTGGCCATTTCTACCACCGTATCCATATCCTTGGCCAGGATGATCTTCCCCTGTACCGCCAGGGACTGGGCAGCGATTTCCTTCCGGGGCAGCTTCTGGAGCTGGACTTCCACTTCGTCCGCCACTTTCCCTGCCAGTTCTTCATCGTCGGTGATCAGGATGGCGCAGGCCAGAGGATCGTGTTCCGCCTGGCTCAGCAGGTCTGCCGCCAGGTACTGATAATCTGCGGTTTTATCCGCTACGATGAGGATCTCGCTGGGGCCGGCCAGCATATCGATATCCACATGTCCGTAGACCGCCTTCTTGGCCAGGGTCACGAAAATGTTCCCTGGGCCGGTGATCTTTTCCACTTTGGGGATGGTTTCCGTCCCGAATGCCAGGGCAGCCACGGCTTGGGCCCCGCCCATCTTATAGATTTCCGTTATGCCGATTTCTTTGGCCGTAGCCAGCACATAGGGGTTCATCTTCCCATCCCGGCCGGCAGGAGCTGCCATGGCGATCCGGGGCACTCCCGCTACTTTGGCAGGCACTGCATTCATGATCACGCTGGAAGGATAAGCTGCGGTGCCGCCGGGGACGTAGATCCCCACGCTGTCCACCGGGGTCATCTTCTGGCCCAGGAAGGACCCATAAGCCCGGGGAGTGAGCCAGGTCTTGGGCAGCTGTTCCTCATGGAACTTCCGCACATTGGCGATGGCCCGGCGGATAGCGCCCATGGTCTTTTCATCCACGGCCTTTTCCGCTTCCGCAAATTCCTCTTCCGTCACCCGGATGGTGGCGGGAGTCAGATCCGCTCCATCCAGCTTCTTGGTATATTCGAAGAGGGCTTCATCCCCTTTGGCACGGATATCATTGACGATGATGTCTACTTCTTCCGCTGCGGTGAGAGGCCGGCCGAACATTTTTTCTACGGCTGCCGCCACTTTCGGGGACAGTTTTACTTCATCAAAGGATTTCTTTTCCAAAAGACGGCTGATTTCTTCTGCCGTGCTCTTTCTTTCATCATAGACTTTCATTCTGGTTTTTCCTCCTTCAGGACCACTTTCAGATCTTCTACCAGCTTCCGGATCCGGTCGTACTGCATCTTGAAGCTGACTTTATTGGCAATGAGACGGGCGGTGGACGGGAACACCGTAGCTACTTCCTTCAGATGGTTTTCCCGCAAGGTCCGGCCTGTCTGGACGATATCCACGATCATTTCGCTGAGCCCTACGATGGGCCCCAGTTCGATAGAACCATTCAGTTTAATGATTTCCATCTGCATCCCTAGCTTGTCGAAGAAATCCGCCGCGCATTTGGGATATTTGGTGGCCACCCGCATATGGGCGTAATCGGTGATCTCAGGCAGTACTTTGGCTTCCGGCACCGCCATCATCAGATGGCAGCCGCCATAGCCCATATCCAGCAGTTCGTAGATGTCCTTCCGCTCTTCATTGAGCACATCCTTGCCGATGATGCCGATATCCGCCGCTCCGTATTCCACATAGGTGGGCAGGTCCACCGTCTTCACGATGATGAACTTCACCTTGGTCTCTTCATTGGTGATGACCAGCTTCCGGGAATCTTCCACCACGTTTTCCGCCGCATAACCGACCTTGGCAAGGAGTTCCACAGATTTTGCAAAAAGTTTTCCCTTAGGCAGGGCAATTGTCAAATAATCCATTCCGTTTTCTCTCCTATCCTACATATGCTACGGCTTCACACCGGTTGGCCGCACAGGCTTTGGCTGCTTCTTCCGGGGTCAGGGCATTGGTGGCCACTTTCACGTTCTTGCCGCCCTTGCGCAGCTCGATGGCCTTCTGGATGGCTTTGTCCTGGCAGCCAGGAGCCCAAGCAACGTAGATATCCCATTTAGATTCCCGGTTGAACCGGCCGTCCCGGCGCAGGGACAGGATGATCCGGTCGATGCCCATGGCAAACCCCGTAGCCGGTTCCGGATCTCCGAAGGCTTCCATCATATGGTCGTACCGGCCGCCACCGCAGATATTGAACCCGATCTGGGGGGCATAGGCTTCGAACACCATGCCGGTGTAATAATCGAAGTTCCGGATCAAGGACAAGTCGAAGGACAGGTACTGGTCCACCCCGTAGGATTCTGCCAGTTTATAGATGGCTTTCAGGTTCTTCAGGGCATCCAGGCTCTTAGGATTCTTCACCCGGGTTTCCAAGGTATCCAGCAGGTCCCGGCCGCCTTGGAGATAGAGCAGATCCCGGAACAGGTCCTTCAGTTCCTTGGGGATGAACCGATCGGCTGCCTCTTCCAGGCCTACTGCATTGTGGCTCAGGATCATGGTCTTGACGAAGTCCGCCTGCTTGTCCGTCAGCTTGGCTTCTTCCATGAGCCCCGCCAGGAAAGCGCTGTGACCGATGCTGATGAGGAAATCCTGGAGTCCGGCGGCCTGCAGGCTGCTGACGGCCAGGGCCAGGACTTCTGCATCCGCCATGGGAGCTTCGGCTCCGATCATCTCGATCCCCGCCTGGGAGAATTCGCACTGGCGGCCGGCCTGGGTCTGTTCGTGACGGAACACATTGGCGATGTAGAACAGCCGCTTCACACCCCTATCGTTCTTCAGCCGGGTGGCCACCATCCGGGCCAGAGGGGTGGTCATTTCGCTCCGGAGCATCACCGTCCGGTTGTTCCGGTCCATGAACCGCATGCTTTCATCGCTGATGCCGGCCCCGCTCAGGGCAAAGGTGTCGGCGTATTCAATGGTCGGGGTGATGGCTTCATCATACCCCCAAGAAAGGAAATTCCCGGCGATCCGGTCTTCCAGTTCCCGTTTCATCCGGGCATCCCCCGGCAGGATATCTTTGGTCCCGTAAGGGATCCGCAGTACAGTACTGTTGCTCATTTCTCGTTAGCTCCTTCAGTCAAGATGGGGATCAGGGTGCGATACCCTCCCGCTCCATAGTTCAGACAACGATTGACCCGGGATACGGTGGTGCTGCTGGCGCCCGTATCCTTGACAATCTTGGCATAGTTTTCGCCGCGATGAAGACGCACCGCCACTTCCAGCCGCTGGCTCAGTGCCTTCAGCTCATTGGGGGTGCAGATATCTTCCAGGAAGGCCAGGCTGCCGTCCACATCCTGCAGCAGGGTAAAGGCTTTGGCCAACTGTTTCAGTTCCCGTTCATTCAATCCGGCTACCATGATCGTAACCCCTTTCTCTTCCAGATTCCTTACTGTTCCGGTCGCTTCCGGAATATTTGCTTTACTGATTTATTACTTTACTACGATGACGCGATAAATGCAAGTAGTTTTTGGGAATTTGTGAAAATTTTTTGAGGGATGGGATAAAGTGGTTAAGTGGATAGGTAGTTGAGTGTTTCTTCCTTCAATCCCCATTGACAAACTGTACTTTATACGGTATCATTTAATTCGCATTGATTTCATCGAGAGTAACGGAGGGACTGGCCCAATGAAGTTACGGCAACCATCAGCGGCTCAGCCGGCTGAACGGTGCTAAGTCCACCAGGCAGTGCCTGAAAGATGAAGATGAGTAAGCCTAACTGATTCCTCTTCACATCAGATGAAGAGGTTTTTTTATTTCTACGGAGGTGAACCCCCATGATAGAACTGCAGCATATCGAAAAGATCTATCATACAGCTTCAGGGGATCTGCATGCCCTGAAGGATATCAATCTGACCATCGATGAAGGCGAGATCTTCGGGATCATCGGCCTATCCGGGGCCGGCAAGAGCACCCTGGTCCGGTGCATCAACATGCTGGAAAAGCCCACCAGCGGCAAAGTAATCGTGGACGGCCAGGAGATGACCGCACTGGGCGAGGAACAGCTGCGGAAGGCCCGGCAGAACATCGGCATGATCTTCCAGCATTTCAATCTGCTCTCCAGCCGCACGGTCTACGGCAACATCGCTTTCCCCCTGGAAATCCAGGGCATGGACAAAGCTGCCATCCAAAAGAAGGTGGCTCCCCTGCTGGACCTGGTGGGACTCAGCGACCGTGCCGACCACTACCCCAGCCAGCTTTCCGGCGGGCAGAAACAGCGGGTAGGCATCGCCCGGGCCCTGGCCAGCGACCCCAAGGTGCTCCTGTGCGATGAAGCCACTTCTGCCCTGGATCCCCAGACCACGGAAAGCATCCTCTCCCTGCTCCGGGACATCAACAAACGGCTCCACATCACCATCGTCATGATCACCCACCAGATGAACGTGGTGAAAGAGATCTGCGACCGAGTGGCCGTCATCGAAAACGGGGAGATCATCGAACAGGGCTCCATGGTGGATATCTTCACCAATCCCCAGAAAGCCACTACCAAAGAATTCGTAGCCAGCATCCAGCACAATGACCTGCCGGATTTCGTCAAGAAGCTGGACATCCACAAGGAATACCGTCCCGGAGACAAGGCCCTGGTGAGCCTGAGCTTCATCGGGGACAGCGCCGGGGAGCCCATCGTCTCCGTGCTGATCAAAGAATACGATACCAACGTGAACATCCTCACGGCCAATATCGAAACCCTGCAGGATACCCCCTTCGGGACCCTGCTCATTGAAGTAGAAGGCGACGAGGACCACCTGAAAAAGGCCCTGGATTACCTCCATGAAAGACAAGTGAAAGATGAGGTGATCGGTTATGTCTCCTAATATGATCCATCTGCTGGTCAAGGCCCTGGGGGAAACCCTCTATATGGTGGCCCTGTCTGCTGCCATTGCATCCCTGTTCGGCATCCCCCTGGGGGTGATCCTGACCATTACCGGAAAAGGCCACATCAAAGAGAATGCTGCTCTCCACAAGACCCTGGGCTCCATCGTCAACGCTCTCCGTTCCGTGCCCTTCATCATCCTCATGGTGGCCATCATCCCCCTGACCCGGCTGATCGTGGGTTCTTCCATCGGGACCACCGCTGCCATCGTCCCGTTGACCATTTCCTGCACCCCGTTCATTTCCCGGATCATCGAATCGTCCCTCCTGGAAGTGGATCCGGGGGTCATCGAGGCAGCCCAGAGCATGGGGGCCAGTCCCATGCAGATCATCTGGAAAGTACTGCTGCCGGAAGCCATGCATTCCATCGTGCTGGGCATCACCTTGGCGGTGATCAGCCTGATCGGTTCCAGTGCCATGGCCGGCGCCCTGGGTGGCGGTGGCCTGGGAGACTTGGCCATCCGGTACGGCTATCAGCGGTTCCAGGCAGATACCATGGTGGCCACGGTGATCGTGCTGATTGTCCTGGTCCAAGTGGTCCAGACCATCGGGAACCGGATCTCGGCTAAATTGAATAAGACGAAAATCAAATAGGATAGGGGCTGTTGCACAGAACGTACAACGGCCCCTTCCTTTCGTGTATAATAGTTTTGCAGGATTCCTAAACTGCCCTGCCCTCTGCTTAATAATCTTTAATCATGGATCTTTTTTTAATTCTTTGACTTTTTTAGATTCCCGCCTGGTCACCATAGACGAAGGCCTGCTGCATGAAGGTCCTTTGCTGTTCCATTTCTCGATACTCCAGGAACTGGTCGACTGCACCGGCGAGCATCCACCAGTTCCGGCTCTCCTGCCAGCTGCTGCTCTGTCGAGGATCCCGTTGGGGATCATACACTCTCAAGCTGGCAATCATCCCTGCCAGCGAAACTCCTGCCTTCAAAGGATCCTTCCAATAGGAAGCCAGCTGTTGGCCTAACTGCTGTTCATTTCCCCCAAAAGGAGACCGGAGCAGTGCGGAATCAGGATCCAGCCGCTGAAGATAAGCAGCAGGCAGCAGCGGATACCTGAATTTGCGGAAAAAGGCAGTACCTATCCTCTCCGCAAAGGGGTCTTCATCTGGATTGCCCTTGTACAAAGGTTCAGCCAGGTAGAGGCTATCGAGGTAAAAGGGATCGATACCGCCCTTCTCATTTCCTGCAACCTGGGCATACCGGCTGCTGATAATGACAATGTCGTACGGCCGATCCGGATAGTCGATTTGCATGTCGGCATCCATCCCATTGGGCAATGCCATATGATACTCTCCGTCCATAAAAGAATGCTTCCCCCTGGATACACTAAGAGGATGATCCTCGGGGATTTCCCTATCCACTTCCGGATCCCTCTGATACTCTGCCAGATACCAGGCAATCCCATACCCCTTCAGGCCTCGGCTGTAAGACGGACGCTCCCGGTACCGAAAAAGACGGATCGGGTGCTGGGTGCCATTGAAGAGCCTCATGTAGTTTAGAAGATCTTTGTCCATATTGAATCAACTCCTTTGTTATCGCTGTCTCCACTATACACGGCCGGATCCTTCCAGACAAAGGTAAAATTGTTATTTTTCTTATTTTTTCTGAGGTGAACATCGTGACTATGAAACAGACAAGGAAAGACGTTATCGACTCTACTGATCCAGATAAGGACATTATGACCCTCCCATCTGCAGTCAACGAATGCTGGCTGCCTCTGGAAGATTTGATGAAAAAATTCTGTGGCCCGGCTGTCCATCCCTGGCTGTACACCGGTTTCATGGAATATCCAACATATGAGAATCTTGGCAAACTGCGGAAGGCTCGAGAAAAATATCTGCAGGATCTTTGTCCCGAAGACAAGCTGGAAGGACAGGACCCTCCTGAAAATCCTTTGGATATTTACCAAGATCCGAACGTGAAGGGATTCTTTAGGAGACATTTTATCAATAACAACAATAGCGAAAGCAATACCTTAGCGAAATTCCTGTCCCCCTACCAGGACAGTTTCCGAAAAAAGATTCCCACAGAAAAACACAAGGATTTATATGATGCCAACCGGCTGGCCCAGCTGTATGTGGGATATTTTTACAAGATAAAGGCCGGTGAAATATCCACCAACCACAAAGAAGCGTCCCTTCGGTGGCATCAGGAGGACTGGTCCTTCCTGGGCAAAAAGAAATATGATTATCTCCAAATCATCCTCCAGCAGCTCTACACCCCGGAAAAAGCCCAGGAGCTCCTGGAGTTCCCCAGCCGGGAAGCCCTGGATGCCTGGATTGTAAAGGGCTTCTTTGAGGGCGGCCTTTCCTTGGTCCCTGCTGCCCCCAACGATCCCCGGCACCCCGGCTTTTATCTGTGGGAAGAAGACCTGCTGGCAGACGTGTCACACTGGGAAAATATAAGCCCTGAACTCCGTAGCCGCTGGTACAATCTCCTGCATCGGAAGCTGTATAAAGCCATCAAATACGGATATTGGCCACTGACGAAAGCCATCCTGGATTATAAAAACACCCCATCGCCAGATACGTTGATCATCTATGATCCTGCAGAGATTCTCCACGATCGATTAAAAATGATCATGGGAAAAGAGGGAAAGGAAAAGCTGTATTCTTCTCGGCTTTATGGTCTCCAGGACCGGAAGGAGCTCGCAGCCGCCTATTATCTCCTTGCCCATCGTGCCGAAAGGATCAAACATGAGATAAATGACATCCGAGAGAAAGAAAAAATAAACCTGAATGCAGATGTCCGTTACAAGGAATGTGTTTCTCAGCTGCTCAGTCCGGCTATCGACTTGATGGCGGAATTAGAGAAATATGGCTTGGATGCTAATGACTATAGAGAATTTTGGGAGAATCAATGGATCGATCCTGCTGATGCCAGGGATCCCTTTCTGGCCGCACTGGAACAGGCACAGTCTCTGACCGAAAAGATGCAAAGAATCATCCGGCTGAAATTGGACCTCAACCGGATGATCCGCGAACCCGAAAACAGATATGAAATTTACGCAGTGTTGGGGGGAATCAGCTACAGCTTCCGCCCCAAATCGATATCTGATGAAGGAAGCAAGTATGGAATTGGACCACGGACGGTGGAGCTCAGCTTCTTGCCCAGTATCGTTCCCAGAGAATTTGTCTTTCTGGGTCCAGTCCGTATCCCCTTCTGTGCTGATACAGAGGACCTGGGAAATGCAGAAACTGCTCCCAAAATTATTGCACAGCCAGGGGAAACTCAGCCTCTTGCCCAGGTTCCATCCCAGACGATGCTCCGGTAGCTTTCCCGATCCGTAGCGCCTTCGGTGCTGATGCACAGGACCCGGGAATCTTTGTCCAGGCCCAGCTCCTCTCTCAGGAGTTTCTGCTCTTTGTTCCGGTACAGTTCACAGACAAAGCCGCTGGTCGCCGCTCCGCTTTCTCCGGAAATCACCCTGGGGTCCCCGAGGACCGGTGCGCCCAGGATCCGCATGCCTTGGGCCGCCACCCAATCAGGAACAGAAGCGAAATGCTCGGCATGAGCTGCCAGTTCCCCCCAGCCCAAGGTACAGGGTTCCCCGCAGGCCAATCCGGCCATAATGGTGTCCAATGCCCCAGTCACAGTGTGGAGCTTCCCATCCCCGGCAGCAGCAGTACGGAAGATGCAGTCCGCCCGATTGGGTTCCACGATGGTGATCACGGGCTTCTGGCTGCCGTAATAAGCAGCGAAGAAACCGGTGAGGGCCCCACTCATGGCCCCCACTCCCGCCTGGAGGAAAATGTGTGTGGGTGGCTGGGATAGAGCCTCTGCCGCTTCCAGGGCCAGGGTGGTGTACCCTTCCATGATCCACCCGGGAATGGTTTCGTATCCTTCCCAAGCCGTATCCTGGACCAATACTCCGCCATTTTCTTCCGCTACCTGGGCAGCATGGCGCACCGTATCATCATAATTGAATTCCGTGATACAGGCATCGCTGCCCAGGGCCCGGATATTTTCCAGTCTTTCCTGGGAACTTCCTTTGGGCATGAATACCCGGCTCTTCACTCCCAGGCAGTGGGCGGTCCAAGCAATGCCTCGGCCGTGGTTCCCGTCAGTGGCCGTCACAAAACACAGGTCTTTGATCTTGGCATGGACTGCAGGATCTTGGAGCCGGGCAAAGGTCAATTCTGTTATGGGGATCCCCAGTTTCTCTCCCAGTACTTGGGCCACGCAGAAACTGCCTCCCAGTCCCTTGAAGGCATTGAGGCCGAACCGGAAGCTTTCATCTTTCACATAGAACGCCTCCAGCCCCAAGTGTTTTGCCAATCCCTTCAAATCCACCAGGGGCGTGGGCGCATATCCTGGGATGGTCCGATGGAAGTTCCGGGCCGTTTCTGCTGCCTGTCGGGTAAAAAGCCCGTCCCATTGACATTTCCCGCTGGGTTTCCGGGTCACGATCTTGATTTCGTTCTCCATCGTCATGCTCCCTTCTTATGCTGACAGCCGGAGTCTTACCAGCTCGGCCCAAAATTCTGCTCCCGTTGCCAATACATCATCATTGAAGTCATAGATATTCTGATGAAGAGAGACATTGCCGCTTTTCTCTTTTCCGGTTCCCAGAAGCAGGAAACAGCCAGGCACATGTTTCAGGAAAGCGGCAAAGTCTTCCGACGCCATCCATGGCTCACAGTCTCCAAAAGTACGGTTTTCTCCCACCACCGCCTGGGCAGCCCGCACCGCATATTGGACGCATCCGGCGTCATTGACCGTGGGGAAAAACTCATGGGTGTAGGCAAAGCTGCACTGGGCGTGGTTCATCCGACAGATTCCCTCCACAATATCCCGCATCCGATTTTCCACCAGCTGCTGGTCTTCCGGCGTGGTAGTCCGGGCATCTCCCCGTACCGTCACGGTGGTGGGGATGGCATTGTGAGCCCCATCTGTCTCGATTTCCGTGCAGGAGACCACCACTGGACGCATGGGTGGCGCATTCCGGCTGACGATGGTCTGAAGTGCCAGATAAATTTCTGCAAAAGAGGCCAGTGGGTCATTTCCTTCGTGGGGAGAAGAAGCATGGCCCCCTTTTCCAGTGATGGTGAAGGAAAAATCATCTTCGCTGGCAGCCATGCCCCCCACCCGGGTGGAAAGGGTCCCGGCCGGCAGAAAAGGCGCATTGTGGAGGCCATAGATTTCATCCATGGGGAACCGTTCGAACAGCCCGTCATCGATCATGGCCTGGGCACCCCGGCCCGGTTCTTCTGCCGGCTGAAAGATAAAGCGTACCGTGCCATTGAAATTTTTCCGATCCGCCAGCAGTTTGGCCGCTCCCAACAGCATCACCGTATGGCCGTCATGACCGCAGCCATGCATTTTCCCCGGACACAGGGAAATATGGTCATGGCGGCTCCGTTCTGTGATATCCAGAGCATCCATATCCGCCCGGATGCCGATACAGCCTCCGCCATTCCCGCACCGAAGAGTGCCTACCACTCCGGTCCTGCCGATGCCTTCTTCGACCTGGATCCCCCAGGCCCGCATCTGTTCTGCAGCCAGCTGGGGAGCCGTTTTCTCCTCAAAGGCTGTTTCCGGATGCTGATGGAGATAATGACGCCAAGCCGTCAGCTGTTCTTTGAAATCCATTTCAATCCCATCCTTTCTTTGTCAGTCAAGATCTTCTTCATCCACTTGATGGGTAAAATCCCACACCGGCCGAGCGCCAGCTTCTTTTTTGGCACTCCATTGTCCGGCATAGTCTTTCAGTGCCAAGACCACATATCTGGAAAGTCTCAGCAATGCAATCACATTGAAGAATACCATGAAGGCGCTAGCAAAATCCACCAGATCCCACACCATAGGAACTGGAGCCACCGCACCAGCAATGATGAGGGCGCAGCACAGCACCCGATAGATTGTGACAGCTTGGGGCTTCTTCACTAGGATCATCAAATTCACTTCTCCATAATAAATATCTGCCAGCAGAGTGGTGAAACCGAACAAGAACATAGCTAGGAACACAACCCACCGGCCTATGCTTCCCAGATTGCTTTCAAAGGCCAGCTGGGTCAGCGCAATTCCCGTTTCCCCCGTACCCAGCTGATTGGAAAGCAGGATACAGAAAGCTGTACAGCTGCAGATGATGATGGTGGTAATGAAAGTCCCCAACATGGCGGCAAAGCCTTGGTTCACCGGATGGGGCACTACAGCTGTAGCATGCATGGTAGATGCTGTACCGTTGCCTGCATCATTGGAAAATAATCCCCGGGCCACTCCGTACCGAAAAGCCTGCTGCACTGAATAGCCAGCCACACCTCCTGCAACTGCCTGGCCGGAAAAGGCCCCTGTAAAAATCTGCCGGAGCATTTCCGGAAGCATGGAAGCATGGACCACCATCACCCAGATGGCCATAAGCAGGTATCCCAGAGCCATAAAGGGCACGATGTAGGATGCCACTTCTGACAGCCGCTTGATGCCTCCGAAGATGACCAAGGCTACTAGGATCAGCAGCAGAATGCCGGCTGCCAGAGGAGAGACCGGTGCCACCCCTGTGAGAGCTACAGAAATGGAATTGCTCTGGATCATGCAGTAGAAGAACCCAATGCCCACCAAGATGCTGATAGAATACAGGATGGACAATGCCTTGCTGTGAAGCCCTTTTTCCATATAATAAGCCGGTCCGCCCCGATAGGTCCCATCTGGATTCTTTACCCGGAACAGCTGGGCCAGCACCGCTTCCGCAAAGCTGATGGGCATTCCCAGCACGGCCGTAACCCACATCCAGAAGACAGCTCCCGGACCGCCGGAAGCCAGGGCTGTGGCCACACCCACCAGGGATCCAGTCCCTACCTGTCCTCCCACAGCGGCACACAGAGCTCCGAATCCCGACACACTTCCCTCGGCCTTTTCATTGCCTTTCATGCTGCAGGCCAGATTGCCAAACAGCCGGGTGAAGTAGCGGAATTGGGGAAAATGCAGCCGCAGCGTGAAAAACACCCCTGTCAGGAGCAGGATGCCCGCTACCAGCCAGCCCCAAAATACATTGTTCATTGTGCGAATGATTTCCATAAAGTATTCTCCCCTTTCTTATGCCCCGATCATTTCCCGCACCACATCCAAGAACACATTAGCCCCGTTGATGCAGGCCTGGTCCGGGGTGTATTCGGCCGGATTGTGGCTGATGCCTTTGACGCTGGGTACAAAGATCATGGCGGTGGGACAGATCCGAGCCATCATCTGGGCGTCCTGACCGGCTCCTGACACCATCCGGCAGCATTTCAAATTCCGGGCAGCAGTGGCTTTTTCCACTTTCTGACAAATTCCTTCATCAAAGGGCACTGGATCGAAACAGGTCATCCGTTTGGCGGTGATTTCCACGCCCTCTTCCTGGGCCAGCTGTTCCAGATAGGCAGCCAGGATCTCTTCATCTCCATCCAATCTGGCCTTGTCCGGATTCCGCAGGTCGATGGTGAATTTCGCCTCACTGGGGATCACGTTCACTGCATTGGGCTGGTAGGCCATGGTGCCGATGGTGCACACCCCGCCGGATTTTTCCACCATTTGCCGACAGAACACATTGACTTTGGCCGCAACCAGGCCCGCATCGTGGCGGAGCCGTGTGGGCGTAGTCCCTGCATGGTTGGCTGCTCCTTTGATGGTCACTTGCTGCCAGTGGATGCCTTGGAGATTTTCTACAGCTCCGATATCGTACCCTTCCACATCCATGATGGGGCCCTGTTCGATGTGGAGTTCCAGAAAGGCAAAGGGCTTCAGGAACCCGGGTTCCACGGTGCCCCCATATCCGATCCGCTTCAGTTCTTCCCCCAGGATGGTCCCATCCGTGCCTACAGAAGCCAGGGCTTCTTCGCAGGAAAGTCCCCCTGCGTACACCAGGCTGCCCATCATATCGGGCGAGTACCGGACCCCTTCTTCGTTGGTGAACACTCCCACTACAAGAGGATGCTTGGGACGGACCCCTTGTTCCTGGAGGGTTTGGCACAGTTCGATGCCAGCCAGCACCCCCAGACAGCCGTCATACTGACCGGCATTGATTACCGTATCGATGTGGGACCCCACCATCATGGGAGTTTCTCCCTTGTTTTCCGGCATTTCCCAGATGCCGAAGATATTCCCGATCCGGTCCACCACTACCTGGAGACCGGCTTCCTCCATCCATGCTGCTACCTGATCCCGGCCCTGCCGATTGGTATCACTGGCCGCCAGCCGGATCCGCCTGCCATCCTCTCCAATGCCGATTTTTCCCAAAGTATTGATATGTTCCATCAGACGCTTTCCATTGATTTCCATACTTTATACCTCCTTGGACTCCCTTTCCTGATGGTTTCATTATAAGAAATCCCCGGAAGGGATTCTATGCGAATCCTGATGAAAAATATCACTAAATTGCGTTTTTTGAAAAATCTGTTATACTGGAACCAAATCCATCTTCTTCAGACGAAAGGAGTTTTTCCATGCAGGTCACCAACATCCCAGTGGATGCCAGAAACCGGGAATCCACCCGCCACGGGACCCATGGATTTCCCATGGCTGTCTACAATTCCATCCTAAGCCGCAATGTATTGGGCTATACCCGGCTCCACTGGCATGAAGAACTGCAGTTCTGTGCCGTAGTCCAAGGTACTGTGACCTTTTCCGTCAATGAAGCCAGCTGGCAGCTTGAGACCGGGGACGGTATCTTCATCAACAGCGGTTATCTCCACATGGCCCGTCCCCTGGGAAATCCGGATGCCGGCTACATTTGCTTGGATATCCATCCCCGGCTGCTCTGCGGATTCCCCGGCTCCGTACTGGAACAGGACTATGTGCTCCCGGCCCTCTCAGATCCTGTACTGACGGCCCGTCCCTTGTATCAAAAAGACCCTTGGCAGGCGGACGTACTCCAGAAGATCCGTGAGATCTACCAGGAAAGTGAAACAAAAAGACCGGGCTGGGAACTTCTTGCCACAGCCCGGCTCTATGAAATTTTTGCTGCTGTCCTCTGCCACCAGCCATCGGATGAGTTCCAGACACGGAAATGGTCCCGGGCCAATACCGTTGCCCAGCGGATCCTCAGCTACCTGACAGCCCATTACGGGGAAAAAATCACCTTGGCCCAAGTAGCTGCTTATGCCTCCTATACAGAAAGCGAATGTTGCCGCATCTTCAAACGGTTCACGGGGGAATCCATCTTTGCCTATCTCCGGGAACTGCGCCTGGAACAGAGCATCCGGCTACTGGATTCCACCGATCAGTCCATCAGCGAAATTGGAGAAAGCTGTGGGTTCCGCTCCCCCAGCTACTATATAGAAGCCTTCCGCCAGCAGTTCCACTGTACGCCCTTCCAGTACAGGAAAAAAAAGCGGACTTGACTCTTCACTCTTCCCTCTTTGCTTCCGTCTCCTGCTCCGGGCAGGTGATGTCGATGAGGAGTTCGATCATGTGGTGGAGGAGACGGACTTCTTCGGTATTGGCGGCTTTATAGTACATTTCTTTCCCGGCCCGGCGGCTGGTGATGAGGCCGTTTTCCCGGAGGATCTTCAAATGATGGGATAAAGCCGGGCTGCTCATGTGCATCAGGGCCGACAGGTTGATGACGCATTCTTCCATATGGCATAAGAACCAGAACAATTTGATCCGGTTGGCGTCCGCCAGGCTGCTGAACAGCCCGGATACCGCAGAAAAGTTGGCGTTCTCCGGCAGATCTTGCAGGATATAGTTGATGTTTTCTCCATGATTGTGAGGCAGTTGGTCTCCAGCCATGACAATCCCTCCAATAGTCGTTGTTGGTTTTATTATAACACAAGGGGCTGCTGCCTGCGCAACAGCCCCTTTTTCAGGTCTCGAGTCTCGAGCTATGAGTCTCGGGTCGTCGGCCAGTGACCAGTGCCCGTGTGAAAATATTTTTCACATCCCTCACGCATCCGACCTTGCAAATCCGTTCTTCATGCCGTTGCTGGCGGCGTAGAGGACTTGGCCCAGGACTTTTTGGGTCTCTTCTTTGGCCATGGCGGCCATTTTTTCGTTCCGTCCTTCCAGATATCGGCAGACATCCTCTCCAGCTCCGCCCCGGTCGCCTTCTTTCAGCAGGGCATGGGCCCGGGCCCCTACCTTGTTCTGATACCGTTCGATCAAGTTGGCACAGGCTCCGAAATGGGCATCGGCCAATGCTCCGATCAGCCGGTTAGCCCAGTAAAACTGGTTGGAATCCGGCTCTTCGTCCGTCACCGCCAGATACTCCGGAGTCTTATCCACATTGGTGTAGAACGGCACGAAGGCGTTGAACACGTTGCACCCTTCGGCGATCCATTCCACCGCCCGCCGGTCTTCCGGCAGGTCCGGACGCAGCTGGGTGAGCGCCAGGAAATTGGTCCGGTTGATGCCGATGGGCCGGTATTTTCCCCGGAGGCTCCCATCCCCCTTGTGGCCGTAGGGGTCGTAAGGAGTCCCTTGGTAATGGCTACTGAGGATGTATTTCACATCTTCCACCGTCACCTTCCGGTCCGGCTCCACGGACCATGGCAGGTCGTCATCTTCCGGATGGAAAGGCGCTTCTGGACCTTCCCATTCCACACTGAAAGGAACCAGGCACCGGAGCATATACCAGGCTCGTGGGGTATTGTAGGTATGGTCCGCATCGTCATGGCTGCCAAAGGCGGACCGGCAGTCAAAGGCCGTATCTTCCGCCACCGGGCCTTCCCTATCTTCCGCCAGGGTCAGGTCCAGATGGTTTTCCTCGATGAATTCTGCCAGGTCACGGGAACACAGGTTGTCCTTCCCAGGCCCCAGGGCATCCGCCAGATCCAGGAAATCGATGCCCTGCTGGTTGGGCATGACCACCACCTCGTCATCGGGTACTCGTTTGGCGATCCAGTGATGGCCGCCGATGCTTTCCAGCCACCAGATTTCTTCCACATCCTGGAACCCGATGCCGTTCATCTCATAGGTCCCGTACTGTTCCAGCAGGCTCCCCAACCGCAGCACCCCTTCCCGGGCAGATCGGATGTAGGGCAGCACCAGGGTCAGCATATCCTCCTCGCCAATGCCTCCTGGCACCAGGGGATCGGCGCCCAGGACACGGGGATTGGAAGTGATGGTCTCGGTTTCTGTCATAGCCACATTGGAGGCATTGATCCCCGCCTCTCCCCAGATCCCTTCCGTGGCCTGGGCATTGGGCATGGCCGTATACCGGAGAGGATTATCCGGCAGATCGATTTCCACCTTTGAGATCATGCTTTTATAATGCCGGGGCTGTTCTTCCGGCCGGACCACGATGAACTTCTTGGAAGTGAATTTTCCAGAAGGAGAATCCTCATTCCGGGCCATCATGGTGGATCCATCAACGGTTGCGTTTTTCCCTACCAATAATGTAGTGCAAGGCATGGTTTCGGCTCCTTTCGTTTACAAAAGTGGGCTGCTGTTCTCCCAGCAGCCCTTTTCTTATTTCCGCTTCATCCCGGTAAACATGGTCATGGCAAAGGCAAAGACCGTGGCCCAGGCCCAGAATTTATGCTGTTTCATGGAACACACCTCCTTGCAGGTCCAGCTCTGCCCGTTTGTTTTTATTATATCAAGCTAACTAGGGGAAAGCAATCTTGCATTTTTTACAAATCTGAAGAATAAATTACATAATTTTTACTTATGAAGTATGGAATCTTTACCTTATTTCCTTATACTGGACGTGTCCCAAACAAATCATCATAAAAAATAGGGAGGTAGCAGAATGAATTGGAAAAAGACAATGGCGCTGGCCCTTGCAGGGGTCCTGTCCCTGGGGATACTGGGATGTGGCGGTACCGGTTCCAAAAATGCCGGAAAAAAAGTAAAAATTGAATACTGGCATGTGGCTTCTGAAAGCTTTGGGGGAGCCACAGTAAAACAACTGGTGGATGAATTCAACAAAACCCATCCCGATATCGAAGTCACCGCTAAATACAATCCGGACATGTACAAAGGCCTGACCCAGAATCTCCAGGCGGCCATGGCTTCCGGCAAGAACCCGGACGTGGTCCAGATGGGCTACAGTTATTTGAACTATGCCAATGACAATCTGAAATATACCGACCTGAATGATCTGGCCAAACAGGACGACAAGGATAAGAACTTCCTGAAAGAAAACTTCCTGCCCAACGTGCTGGCCCTGGCCCAGACGGAAGACGGAAAACAGATCGGCCTGCCCTACTCTGTCTCCGTCCCAGTTCTCTATATCAATCCGGATCTGTTCAAAAAGGCCGGTCTGGATCCGGACAACCCTCCCAAGACCTGGGATGAAGTAAAGAAAGCAGCGGAAGCCATCAAGACCAAAACCGGAAACCCGGGATTCTTCATGCAGGAATATGCGGACAACTGGGCCCAGCAGGCACTCATCGAATCCAATGGCGGAGCCATGCTGAAGAAGGAAAATGGCAAAGTCCGTGCCGCCTTCGACAGCCCGGAAGCCGCCCAGGCTTATCAGCTGCTGGCGGATATGGTAAAGGATGGCAGTGGTCTCCACGCCACCAACGAAGAAGGATTCCAGGCTTACCTGTCCGGCAAAGTGGGCATGGTCTGCACCACCATCGGCAAACGGGCCAACTTCGAAAAGAGCGCCAATTTCAAAGTGGTGGCGGCTCCCTTCCCCGTATTCCAGGGCAAACCCCGGAAAGTCCCTGCCGGCGGCAACTTCCTGATGTGCTTCTCCAAAGATCCGGCCAAACAAAAAGCTGCCTGGGAATTCATCAAATATCTGGAATCCAATGAGGCCCTGACCAAGTGGTCCACCGGCACCGGCTATCTGCCGCCCCGGAAAGGTATGGACAAAGAGGGTGCCTTCAAAAAGGTCATCGATTCCAACAAGAACATCCAGGCTGCCCTGTCCACCATGCCTAACCTGGTAAAATGGGCCAGCTTCCCCGGCCAGAACGGCCTGAAGGCAGAACAGCTTCTGATTGATGTCCGGGACGTGATCCTGAGCGGCAAAGAACCGGCCACCCAGGCTCTCCAGGAAACGGCAGCCAAAGTGAACGAGCTGCTGAAATGAAAAGGGGCGGTTCCCCAGTTCCGGTCAGCTGGATAAAGCCAGCTGGGTTGGCTTTATCCAGCCGTTGACAACTGACAGCTGACCGTTAACAGGGCTGTTGCATATGCAACAGCCCCTTTTAATAACGAAAGAAGGTATCCTATGTCCCGTTCCTCATCCAGGGAAGGTCAGAACTGCGCTTGGCTCTATCTGCTTCCTGCCATCCTGATTTTTGCGGTGTTTTATTACCGTCCTCTGCTGGAAGATGCGTACCTGAGCTTTTTCCAGTGGAACATGATCAGTCCCACCATGAAATTCGTAGGACTGGCCAACTATCAGCAGATCTTTGCCAGTAAAGAGTTTCTCAAAATCCTGTGCAATACCGGTCTCCTGGTCCTGCTGCTGCTGATTTTCAATTTTTTGCTGCCCTACGGCTTTGCCTTTGTACTTACCCAGCTGATCCGGAACAAAAAAGTCCAGTCTCTGTTCCGCTCTGCATTCTTCCTGCCCAGCACCATTTCCCTGGCCGTGGCCAGCATCATCTTCCTGTGGATGTATAATCCCCTGGCAGGACCCGTATCTCTGGTACTGAAAGCTTTTGGTCTGGAAAGCCCCCGCTGGTTCAAGGAAAGCGGGCTGGTGATCTTTGCCCTGTCCACCATCATCGGCTGGAAGGCTTTTGGCTACAACATGATTGTCCTGATTGCCGCCATGGTTTCCGTGCCCCGGGAACTGATTGAAGCGGCGAAACTGGAAAACGCTTCCAACTGGACCATTTTCCGAAGGATCATTGTCCCCATGACTTCCCCTACGGCCCTATACGTCTTTACCATCACCATCATCTTTGGCCTCCAGTACATGCTGGTGCCCACCAACATGCTAACCCAAGGCGGACCGGATCAGGGAAGTTCCAACATCGTCTATATCGTCTACCAGTACGCCCTGGTATTCTTCCAGACCGGGAAAAGCGCCGCTTTCGCCATGCTCTGTATGGCTGTCTACGTGATTTTCCTGTTCTTGAAATCCCGTTTCCTGGACAAACGGGTCCACTATGAAAATTAAGGAGGTCCCACCATGCACAATCCTGAACCTGCTTCTTCTTTCCGGGAAAAAGGCTGGATTCTCCTGATGGGTGCAGCTGCTTTTCTTATGCTGTATCCCCTGCTGTTCATGTTCTCCACTTCTTTCAAGGACATGAACCAGATTTTCCATTCCTCCCTGAACCCCTTCTCCTGGCCGCCCACCATGGCTAACTATGAAGTGGTTCTGGAAAAATTTCCCTTTTACCAGTATCTGGGGAACACCCTGTACATCTCGATCATCGTGACCTTGGGAAAACTAACGACCGGCCTCCTGGCCGCCTTCGTCTTTGTCTACTATGAATTCAAGGGAAAGGAAAAACTATTTTCCGCCATGCTGCTGACTTTTTTCATCCCTACCACGGTTCTGGTGATGCCCAACTATCTGCTCATGAGCAAAATAGGCCTGCTGAACAATCCCTGGGGTGTCATCCTGCCAGAACTAGCTGACGGCATGGGCATCTTTCTGCTGCGTCAGACCATGCGGAGCATTCCCCGTGCCCTGCTGGAAGCCTCCCGGCTGGACGGGGCCACTCCCTTCACCATTCTGCGGAAGATCATCCTGCCCCTGGTGAAGCCTTCCGTCTTTGCCACCAGCATCTTTTTCTTCATCAATTCCTGGAACGAATACTTCTGGCCTCTCTTGATCCTGTCGGACCGGGACAACTACACCCTGCCTCTGGCTCTTCAGATGTTCATCAGTGCCGAAGGGGGCAGTGAATGGGGCATCGCCATGGCCGTGGCCATGTTCACCACCCTGCCGCCTCTGATTTTGTATCTGTTCACCCAAAAATTCATTCTCAATACCTTCATGCAGTCAGGCATGAAGGGCTGAAAGGACAACGCCATGCAAGAACACTCTTCTTACGGTCTTACTTTCCATCATGTTTCCAAAGTCTACGGAACCAATCAGGTAGTCCGGGATCTGGATTTTTCCATCCAGCCGGGAGAACGGCTGATCCTGCTGGGACCTTCCGGTTGTGGCAAGACCACCACCCTGCGGATGATTGCAGGCCTGGAATCCATCACCAGTGGTGATCTGTTCATGGGAGACAAACGGGTCAACGATATGCCTCCGGGAGAAAGGAACATTGCCATGGTATTCCAGAGCTATGCTCTCTACCCCCACATGACCGTATGGGACAACATCACCTTCGGCCTCCAGATCCAGAAGCTGGATCCGAAAGAAATCGCCCGGCGGACCAACCAGGCATGGAAATCCTCCAATTGGACGGACTGACCCAGAGGTATCCCAAAGAATTGTCCGGAGGCCAGAAACAGCGGGTGGCTCTAGCCCGGTCCATTGTGAAAAAAGCCCCCCTATTTCCTGCTGGATGAACCCTTGTCCAACCTGGATGCCAAGCTGCGCCAGCAAGCCCGGACCCAGCTGGTAAAAATCCATGAACTGTACAAACCCACCATGATTTACGTCACCCACGACCAGGTGGAAGCCATGACCGTTGCCACCCGTATTGCCATTATCAACCAGGGAATCCTACAGCAGATCGGTACCCCGGAGGAAGTCTACCATCGGCCAGCCAACACCTTTGTGGCCCAGTTCATCGGGACTCCGGCCATGAACCTGCTGCCGGCCCAAGTCCATACGGACATCCTCCAGTGGGGGGACCACCGTCTGCCGGTACCAGCCTTTGTGGAAGAAAAGCTCCGTCTCCAGGAAAAGGTAATCCTAGGGATCCGGCCAGAAAAATGCCGTTTTTCTGAACAGCCCATGATCCCGGCCCAAAAGATCTACACGGAAGACCTGGGGAGCCACTGGATCACCTATTTGGAACTGCCCACCGGCGAAAAGCTCCAGGTGAGCAGCCCTGCGCCCATGCCGGAAGACGCCCAGGGCATCGTCTTTGATTGGGAAAATGCCTGTTTCTTTGACGGAACAAAGGAGGAACTGTTATGAAGCTTTCCATCAACGACCTGGCCTATGCTGGGTTCCGGTATCACGATTTCTGTGGACTGCCCAAAACCTGCGGACTGGAATTTTTCTATGAATTCGGCACTCCCGCCTACTGGGATACGGTGCTGCCTCTAATGCTGAAGGACCGGCAGAACGGAGTCAGCGTCCATGGTCCCTGCGTCCAGGTGAATCTGGCGCTGGACGAAAACGTCCGATTCCTGGAAGTATTCCTAGACACCTTCCGCTATGCAAAAAAAATCGGGGCGGAATTCGTGGTGGTCCACACCAACGAAGCCCTGCCGAAGGAGGATCCCTTTGTGCTCCGCCGGCGAGTAGTCCGGAAACTGGAACTACTGCTCCAACTGGGAAAAGAAATGGGTGTCACTCCCGTTATTGAAAATGTGGGACTCCGGCCTGCCGGCAGTCTGCTCTTCGACCGGGAGCAGTTCCTGGAACTGCCCCAGTTCTTCCCGGAAGCCGGCTTCCTGCTGGATGTGGGCCACGCCCAGGTAAACGGCTGGAATCTTCCCGATACGGCAAAAGCCCTGGGGCCCCGTCTGGAAGGCTGCCACCTCCACGACAACGACGGCACCGGCGACCAGCACCGGTACATCGGAAACGGCACCATCCAATGGAGCCCTTTCTTTGAGGCTCTGAAGGAAACCGCCCCGGAAGCCCGGCTGGTGCTGGAATACGCCCAACTGCCCACGGAAGGGATGACAAAACACATAACCGGTCTGCGGGAGAAATATGGGATATAAAGGGGGTCTCGAGACGCGAGACCGAGCCGCGATGCAGCTCACGAGACCAGGGTGTTGCACCTTACGTGCGACACCCACTTTAATTTCCTTTTATTTTCTTGTTTCCATCATCCAGGGTTCGAAGGTGCAGATGGTATCGTTCCGGTTCACGAACCGTTTCACTTCATCCGAAAAGCAGTCAAGAGGTTCCCGCAGACTGGCTCGGGGAAATTGATGGGTAATCTGGTAACAGATCCGCGGAGGAGGCGGGGTTTCCAGGCGATAAAAGGCTACGGGATAGTGCTGGCGCAGCATAGCAACCAGGGACATGGGAGCGACGCCCCAATATCCTGGTTTGCTCAGATACCCGGCAAGCATGGAGCCCGTGTTGACTTCCAGTTTGAATTTCCTGCCCGGCCAAAAAGAATCGTGCCAGATTTCATAATCTGCACCCCAGCGCAGAAAGATTTCCTTTTCTGCAGGCAGTTCATCCGGAGCGAGACCTTCATGATAATCGCTGTCCTTATGGCAGACCACATACATGATTTCCCGATAAATGGGGATGGATACGATATTGGGAGCATGGACCTGGCTGAATACGAAGCCCATGTCGATCAGCCTTTTTTCCATCAGATAATGGATTTCATTGGAATGGAAGGTATTGATAGACAGCTGGATCTGAGGATGTGTTTGGATGAATTCCAGATAGAGAGGCAAAAAAGTATAGTTATTGATCACATCGATGCTGCCGATCCGCAGATGGCGTCTTTGGGCGGATTGATGGAGCAACTGGGTATCCTTCCAAAGTGCGGTCCACTGTTGGGCAATGGGAATGAATTCCCTTCCAAAAGGTGTCAGATCGATATTTTTCTGTCCTTTTTGCCGAATGACTAATCGATCATTCAATTCATTTTCCAGCGATTTGATCCGGTTGCTGACCGTCCCCTGGGTGACAAAGAGATACTGTGCTGCAGCAGAGATATTCCCCTGTTCCACTACAGCCAAAAAGGTTTCAATTTCTTCCAAAGTCATGGAATCACTCCAAATATTAGATTCTCTAATATTTTAAAATAAGATAAATCGTTTTACAACCATTTCCTCGGTTTATATAATATTCTTAAAAATCAAAGTAATCCATACAATAGAACTGGAGGCAATCGAAAAATGTCGAATGTAGGGTATCGTATCTATCAGAATTTCCAACGTCCGGATGCAGAGCTGCTATCCCTTTTTGAGGGGATTCCGGTTCCCAATCTGGATGACTGCATGAACCGCACCGCTTCTTTAGGCGGAGGGATCCACAGCCTGAACGGAAAGCGTCTCACAGGGCCAGCTTACACCATCAGCTGTCCGGAAGGAGACAATCTCTTGTTCTATTATGCCATTGCCAATGCCCAGCCCGGGGATGTGATCGTGGTGGCCAACAGCGGTTTTTCCAGCAGGGCCCTCTGCGGGGAAATCATGGCAAGCTGGGCCAAAGCCCGTCATCTGGGCGGGTTCGTCATCGATGGCGCCATCCGTGATTTCGATGAACTTTCCCATATGGATTTTCCTGTATTTGCCGTCCACAGCAATCCCAATGGTCCTTATAAAAACGGTGTAGGTGAAATCAATGTCCCGGTCAATGCAGGCGGAAAAGTCATATATCCGGGTGATATCCTTGTAGGAGATGGAGATGGGATCATTGCCATCCATCCCCAGGAAGCCGAACAGGTCGCTGCGGCAGCCCGCCAGGTGATGAAAAAAGAAGCAGCCATGATGGATTCCATCCGTCAAACCGGAAATTTGGACATTGACTGGGTTTACAAAAAGTTACAAGATTCCCACTGTGAAATGATTGAGGAGATGCAGCATGGTTATTAAATTCGATCTGGTACAAACTGTAGGTCTTGCCGTTCTTGTTTATGTCTTGGGGATGATCATCCGGAACCATATCCCCGTCCTGAAAAAATATTTCATTCCGGCCCCAGTCATCGGTGGTCTGATTTTCAGTGTGCTGATTTTCCTGGGTGTACAGACCCAGACCTTCACGGTCAAAATGACCAATCCCCTCCAAAATTTCTTTATGAACCTTTTTTTCTGTACAACAGGTTTCACCTGCAGTCTTTCCATCATCAAGAAAAGCGGTAAACAAGGTGCCATCCTGGCTGTGGGAGCCGTCCTTTTCCTTTTTGTACAGAATGCAGTGGGTGTGGCCCTGGCAGACCTTTTTGGACTCAACAAACTGCTGGGGATCGCCATGGGTTCCATCTCCATGAGCGGCGGTGTTGGCTCGGGAGCCGCTTTCGGTCCTACCCTGGAAGCCCTGGGTGCTGACGGCGGGACTACGGTCGGCGTCGCTTCCGCCACCTTCGGCCTCCTGATGGGTTCCCTGGTCGGGGGACCTGTAGCCGAACGGCTCATTAAAAAATACAATCTGAAAAGCACCTTCACGGACAGCCGGAAAAAAAGCAGCAGCCAAACTGCAGTACAAACCATCTCCGATAAACATTTCTTCATCAGTGTCCTGGAAGTCCTTGGGGCTACGGCTGTCGGATCCTATATTTACCTGATCCTGACCCGGCTGACCGGCGTCACCTTTCCCTATTATGTGGGCTGCCTGTTTGGCGGCATGCTCTTTCGCAATGTCATGGATCATTATCAGCTGAACTTGAACATGAAAGAAGTGGATCTGATCGGCAACTGCAGCCTGAACCTTTTCCTTTCTTTGGCGCTGATGAACCTGAACATGGCCAAACTAATCTCTCTGGCAGGGCCGATGATCGTGATCCTGTTGGTCCAGGCCGTTGTCATGGCTATCTGGGCTACGGCTGTCACCTTCAAATCCATGGGCAGCGATTATGACGCAGCCGTCATGGCAGCCGGTCACTGCGGCGTCGGTCTGGGCCAGACCCCCAATGCCGTAGCCAACATGCAGGCCATCATCGAGGCAAAAGGCCCGGCTCCCAAAGCCTGGTTCATCCTTCCGGTGATCACCGTGGTATTCATCAATATCTGCAATCCGCTGATCATCACCCTGTTCATCAATCTTTGCAAATAAAAGAAGGGTCTGTTGCTCATGCAACAGACCCTATCTTGCATTTCTCCCAGCTCCCCTGTATAATAAATTGTATCTAAAATAGTTACAGGAGAAAATCTTTTATGAACCATACTTTGCTCCATCAGCCCATCCAGCTGGGTTCCCTGCTGTTGAAGAACCGTCTGGTGCTGCCTCCCATGGCCACGGAAAAGGCCGACAAGGGCCAAGTGACTCTGGCTCTTGTGGATTACTATAGTGATATGGCCAAGAGCGGACCGGCCCTGATCATCCAGGAACACTGTTTCGTCTCCCCGGAAGGCCGAGCCAGCGCCCATCAGATCGCTTTTGACGCGACAGCGGATCTGGCAGGGCTGAAGCGGATTACTTCTGCCGTCCATCAGCACCGGGTCCCCATCCTGGCCCAGCTGAGCCACGCCGGCAGTGCTGCCCACAAGGCCATGACCGGGCTGGAACCGATAGGCCCCAGTGCCATCCTGAATCCAGCCCGGACGGCTTCTGCCTATGGCCAGCCGGATCAGCCCCGTCCCATGACGGAAGGAGACATCATCCGGGTGCGGGATGCCTTCGCCGCAGCAGCCCTCCGGGCCCGGGACGCCGGCTACGACGGAGTGGAGATCCACGCTGCCCACGGCTATCTGTTGGATCAGTTCTACTCCCCGCTCACCAACCGCCGGACGGACGCCTATACCGGCAACACCCTGGAAGGCCGCACCCGATTCCTGGTTGAAGTGATCCAGGCTGTCCGTGCCGCCGTCCCAGCTGATTTTGTGGTGACCCTGCGGCTGGGAGGCGGGGATTATATGAAAGGGGGCTCCCAGCCGGAAGAATTGCCTCAGGCCGTGGAAATCCTGCAGCAGGCCGGCCTGGACGGCATCAGCTTGTCCGGCGGCCTGTGCATCTTTTTCCGTCCCGGTCATCCGGAAGCCGGCTATTTTGCCGAACTCTCCAAGGCTGCCAAAGAAACGGCCCGGATCCCGGTGCTCCTTACAGGAGGCATCACCACGGGAAAAGAGGCAGAACACTTCCTAGCCACCGGTCAGGCCGACCTGATCGGCCTGGGGCGGGCCACCCTGAAAGACCATCAGGTGTTCCGGAAAATATTGGAAGAATGACAGAAAGAGGATGTGAAAAAATGATTCTTCATTTTTTCACATCCCCCTTTTTTACACCCTCTTCCCGTCGATGAACACGGCCACCGGATCCTGGATCACCACGAAGGGTTTATCCTTCCAGATGACCAGGTCTGCGTCTTTGCCGGGGGCCAGGTTCCCTACCCGGTCTTCTACGCCCATGACCCGGGCCGGGTTGATGGTCACCGCTTCCAGGGCCCGTTCGTAAGGCATCCCTTTGGAAATGGCCAAGCCCGCACAGATGGGCAGATACTGGAGGGGGATCACCGGCGCGTCGGTGATCAGGCACACATCCCGTCCTTCTGCCAGTTTCACCACGTTTTCGAAGCCTTTCCCATGGAGTTCCACTTTGCTCCGGTGTCCCAGGCTGGGGCCCAGCAGCAGGGGGATCTCCGGCCGTTTCCGCAGGAAGTCCAGCACATCGGTCCCGCAGGTCACATGGTCCAGGGTGAATTTCAGATGGAATTCATCACAGATCCGCACTGCCGTCACAATATCGATGCCTTCATGGCAATGGATCTTCAGAGCCTTCTCTCCCTGGATCACCGGTACCATAGGTTCCAGTTTCATATCGAATTTGTGGTTAGGGTCTTCCGCATAGGCTTTGGCCTGGAACAGGAAGTTCCGCAGTGTCGCCGCGATCCCCATGCGGGTGGTCTCATACCCTTTCTTGGGATTTTCTCCCAAGGCGCATTTCATGGCGAAATAGGGATCCAGGACCATATCATCGATGATCTCTCCCGCCGTCTTGATGCAGGCATACTGGCCCCCCACCACGTTCAGGGACCCCGGGCCGCTGGCGCAGGTGGTGATGCCGGCCTTTCTAGCCTCCTTAAAGGTCACATTCTGGGGATTGATGGCATCGATGGCCCGCATTTCCGGAGACAGAATGCTCTTTTTCTCGTTATGGTCGGAATAGGCTTCCCCTTGGGAATCCGCCTTCAGTCCCAGATGGGTATGGGCGTCTATCAGGCCGGGGGTCACATACATTTCCTGGACATCCAGTTCCACCTCTTCTTCCGCTTCGATATGAGAGGCGATCTGGACGATCTTATTCTCCCGGATCATGATATCATAGATTCCCCGTTCTGTACCGGGGTTCAACAGATTGGCATTGCGGATCAGCATAATATTGCCTCCTTTGTTTCGTGGTTCGTTGGTCGTTCATCGTTGGTCGTTGCCCCAGTGGGGTCTCTTCACTCTTCACTCAGATATACATGGTCACCCCAGGTCCGATGGGCAGGCCCAGCAGCATCCAGATGATGAACATGGTGGTCATGGTCCCCAGGAGCACCATGGAATAAGGAATGGTCAGGGAGAAGATGGTCCCCATCCCGATTTCCCGCTGTTCCGTTTCGCCCGGCCGCAGGGGGATCAGCCCTTCATTCTGGTATTCCTCCAAAAGCCCGATGATCACCGGCAGTGCCGAATGGAGAGGGGAACAGATGTTGGTGCAGGAATCCCCGATCCGGTAGGCCAGCTGGGCATAGGCCGGATGCACATGGAGGATGGCGAACATGGGCACCACCATGGGGGCGATCAGCAGCCATTTGGAAGACCCACTGGTCATGAAGGGGTTCACCAGGGTGGTGATGAAGATGACCAGGAGACACAAAGGCAGGACGCCTACATTGGCTCCTTTCAGGACTTCGGCACCGGCAATGGCCACGATCTTGAAGATATTGGATTTATTCACCATATCGATGAACACACAGGCCATGAAAGTGGTGGTCATGAGAGGGATGGCTGTTTTCAGCCCGGCATTGAGGATATTGGCCAGGTCACGGCCTTTCTTGATCTGTCCGGTGGCCCAGGCATAGGGCAGACCGGTACTCACGAACAGGAAGGCGATGATCATGGTGATGCCCTGGAACAGCGGGGATTTGGGCGGGAAGCCGCCCGCCTTGTTCCGCAGGATGGCAGCCTGGGGCACAGTCAAAAGCGCCATCACGGCCAGGAAGAAGAGGAAACCACAGGCACTCCACCGGAGGCCTTTTTCCTGCTCAGGAGTGGGTTTGTATTTGTCCAGCAGGGAACGGTCCACCACGCCTTCCCCGTCCCCCACCATCCTGCACACGACTTTTTCAGTGAACAGGGTCAGGGCAACCGCCAGGAAGAAGGTAGCGGACGCCATGAAGAAGTAGTTGATGGCCGGATTGATGGCCACGGGCAGGCCCATCTGCTCCACGATATTTTCTGTGATGCCGGCCAGGAGCGCATCCGTCCCGGCCAGGAACAGGTTGGCCGTAAAACCGCCGCTGCATCCAGCATAGCCCAGGATCACGCCGATGAGCGGATTCCGGCCCATGGCATGGAAAATCACCCCGCCGATGGCCAGGGAGAAGTAGGTCCCTGCGTCGCTCATCAAATTGGCATTGACGGCCATGAACGCCACCGCAAACGTAATCAGGGATTTGGGGGCTTTCAGCAGGTACTTTTTCATCAGGGTCTCAAAGAAACCAGTCTTGTCGATGAAAGCCGTGGTGGCCATCATGATCAGCGTCAGCTTCAGGGGCGTGTACCCTACATAGATGTCCGGATACTTGGTGATCAGGTATCGGAGATTGTCAGCGGAAAGCAGATTGACCACCTTGACCGTCACTTCTTTCCCGGCAGCGCCCGCCGTCTTGGAAGCACTGTAGTAGGTGATGCTGGTCCCCATCTGGCTGAAGACAAAGGATAACAACAGAATGACTACCAGAAGGATACCAAACAGGATGAAAGGATGTGGGAGTTTGTTGCCGCCTTTTTCGATGACATCGATGAAGCGGTTCATGAGAGATTTTTTTCTTTTTCCATGGGATCACCTCTTATAATGATTTCGATATACTTATTATAAGAGATGGAAATTTTTCTGTCTAGTATGAATTTTATTAATTTACGATAATTTCTAAAAATTTTCTTTTTCCCTTGTATACTGTGATCATCCATACAAAAGAACAGAATTCTGTATATTATCAGTGGACAAAAAAATAGGCTGTTGCTCATGCAACAGCCCCTTCCCTCACGGCTCGATTCCTTCGTCGGCCTTATTTTCTTTTTTCTCTTCCACAGATAAGGGAGCCGCTTCCGCTCCCTCCAGCTGCACCACGATGACATCCACCCGGTCCACCTGGAAATCCGTGATCCGGACCACTTCTTTCACCACGGCTTCCCGCAGGGCTTCCACCGCTTCCGGAACCGAAGCAGCATAATCCACTGCCACTTTCAGGACGAAGCTCACATGGCCTTTCTGGACGGTCCCGTTTTCCTGGATTTCTGCGTCCGACTTTTCCAAAGCGACCGCCGAGGTATTTTTCCCCGCCAGCCCCTTGGCAAAAGACATGAGCCCGCCTCCGCTCTGTTCCCAGAGGGTCACTTTCTCTACCCGGGTGGCTGCCAGCCGGACCAGCTGGACGAAAACTTCTTCACAGATAATGGTCTTTCCCTGGATCATGGAATCAGCTCCTTTTTACCGGAACTCCACCTTCAAATGCTGCCGGTTGACCAGTCGGTTATATTTGTATTTGGGATACCCCACCAGCAGAGTCCCTACGATGACCTGTTTCTGGGGCACCTTCAAGAGTTCCCGCAGCGGGGCATAATCGGCCCGAGCACAGGTTTCAATAAAGCCCATAATCGTAGTCCCCAGGCCAAGGGTGGGAGCATAGAGCTCCACATAGGCCCAGGCCTGTTCGCAATTGCTGACGCCGGTGACATTCAGCCGGCGGGCCAGGGCGAACACCAGCTGCCTGGCATTCCGCCCGATGATATCCACCCCTCTGTCCCGGTAGACTTCCAGGACTTTCCGGAAATACCGGCGCCGGGGAGAATCGTTGTCAATCTCTTCCTGCATCCAGTCAGCCACACAATCGGTGATCTTCTTGATCAGTTCCCGGTCAGAGACCACGATGTAGTACAGCCCCTGGGAATTGGCAGCAGTAGGAGCATACCGGGCGATATCCAGCAGCTGGGTCATCTTTTCTTCACTGACCAGTTCTGGAGTGAAATTCCGGATGCTCCGGCGCATCCGCAGGAAGTTGTAGGCCGTCTTGGAATCCAGCACATCCATGGGGATGGGATCCATTTCTGCATAAGGGCAGCGGGAGTTGTCAAGAGCACCGGTGGGACAGACGGAAACGCAGTGGCCACAGGACATGCAGGACATATCATTGATGCAGACAGGACCATTTTCCCCCATCTCAATGATACAGCTGGGACAGACTTTCGAGCAGATCCCACACTTTACACATTTCTCTTGATCGACTGTTAAAATTCCAACCAAATAAAACACCTCAAATTCTCTTAGACAGCTGCGTTGCCGGATAAGACGGCAAACCCCTTATAATTTAAAAAAAGCCGGACATCCGTCCGGCATGATCTGCAATTGGCTCCCCGAGTAAGACTCGAACTTACAACAACTCGATTAACAGTCGAGTGCTCTACCATTGAGCTATCGGGGAATCTCAACGAAGATTATTTTACACGAAATCTTCCTTGATGTCAACAACAAATTCCAAAAAAAACGGATTTTTCCCTTACAGGGTCTTCTTCATCCATTGATGGAGCACGCCTTCTTCCGGCTCCTCCGGACCGTAGGCCTGATAACCCAGGGTCTCATAGAAATGCCGGGCCCGTACCTGGGCACTGAGACGGATTTCCCGGCCTCCCAATTGGCGGACGGCTTCTTCCATTCCCCGGATCAAGGCTGAACCAGCTCCGGTGTTCCGCTGGCATTTCTTGACAGCGACCCGCCCCAGGATCCAAGTGCCAGGTTCCGGCCCAGGAAAGAACCGGCAGACCCCAATGGGCTGGTCCCTATCATCCCATAACAGCCCATGCTGGGCGGTCTTGTCGATTGCATCGAATTCCTTCTGGAACCCCTGTTCCCGGCAGAACACTTCCTCCCGCAAGGCCCGGGCTTCCGCTGGCAGCTGATCATACGCCGTAAAATGCATGATTCCTTTCCCTCCTCATTGAGAATGAAGGGATGCTGCACGTTCTCCGTACAACACCCCTTCTCCAATCATTTTTTGGAACGCAGCCTGATATATTCTTTTTTCAGCGCATCGAAGGTCTCATCGCAGATATCGTGCTCGATCTTACAGGCATCATGTTCTGCATGTTCCCGAGATACTCCCAGGGACATAAGGATATGAGTCAATACCTGATGCCGTTCGTAAATCCGTTCGGCAATATCCCGCCCCGCTTCCGTTAAGTTGACGAACCCGGATCCGTCCACAGTGACCAGCCCTTCTCCCCGGAACTTCTTCATCGCCACGCTGATGGTGGGTTTGGAATAGCCCATTTCATTGGCTATGTCAATGGAGCGCACCAGCCCCAGCCGATTTTTCAGCACCAGGATGGTTTCCAGGTACATTTCCGTCGATTCAGATTCATGGTATTCCATTGCTTTCACCTTATTGCTGCAGCATCCAAGATGCCTGAATTTTGATAGTCTTTACATACTATTCTACACTATGCAAAGGAAATGTGCAAATTGGCAGAACGGGCCTTCCAAGACCTATTCATTCCGCCAGGAAATGACCATTCCTCATAGGCAAATGGATTATCCTTGGAGAGCCGAAATATCCCGGTCGATATCCACGGAGACCTGATAATCAGGATACAGCCGGGTGATTTCCTGCTGGAGCTCCTGAATGAGCGGCTCCCGGTCCCGTCCAAAGGTGACCACCACATCAAAGCGCATGGTTTTCTTCGTCCTGTCCACATAGAATCCATGGACCTGGAGCGCCCAGGGATGCTTCATCACCAGCTGATTCACCGTTTCCCGCATCTGGGCCGCTTCCGGATCCCGGGTATTGTAGGAGTAGACCGTAACCCCGGACAAATGGACACCGGTGGCCTGGAAAATCTTTTTGTGGATCCGGTGGGTCAGCCTGTCCACCTGTTCCACCGTCATCACGTCAGGCAGTTCGATATGGACGGAGGCATAGTTCCGTCCAGGACCGTAATTGTTGATCATTAGGTCGTAGGCCCCACGGATCTCCGGTTCTTCCACCAGCAGGTTCTTGATCTGCCGGACCAAAAGGGGATCCGGCCGCTCTCCCAGGATCTCGTTCAGGGTATCCCGGAGCATGCCGAACCCACTCTTCAGGATGAAACAGGCGATCACCGTACCTACGTAGGATTCCAGGGAGACCCCGCAGCCCAGATAAATCAGGGCAGCCACCAGCACAGAAAAGGAAAGGACGGCATCGAACAGGGCATCGGAGCCAGACCCGATCAGTGCTCCGGAATCCGCCTCTTTTCCCTTGCGTTTCACGTACCGGCCCAGGATGATCTTGACGATGACTGCCACCACCAGGAGCACCAGGGATACCGTGGTGTATTCCGGAATCTCCGGCTCCAGGATCTTTTTCACGCTTTCCACCAGCGCCGTCACTCCAGCATAGAAAATGATGATGGAGATCACCAGGGCACTCAGATATTCATACCGGCCATGGCCGAAGGGATGTTCGAAATCCGGGTTCCGGTCCGCCAGTTTGGCTCCGGCCACCGTAATAATGGAAGACAATACATCGGACAGGTTGTTCACCGCATCCATCAGGATGGCAATGGAATTGGTGGAAAAACCCACCACCGCCTTGAATCCCGCCAGCAGTATATTGACCCCGATGCCAATGAAACTGGTCCGCAGGATGATGGATTCCCGCCGCCCATTTATCAATGAAGTTCCCATAAGAACCAGCCTCTTTCTACAGAATTGTCCCCATTATAGCACAAAATGAAAAAAAAGGTTCTATAATAAATGTTGGGGTCTTGTGGACATTCCTGTTCACAAGACCCCTTGTCTTACGATAAAATAAAGACATATCTAAGCTACATTTCACCTCAACCACCACGAAGAACTGAAAGGAGAATAGATATGTCTTTCTTTCATTTTATCGAAAAAAGCT